>CAWIYT010000027.1:0-5090 GCA_963840085.1 uncultured Nitrososphaerales archaeon | reverse complement strand
GTATTAAAATTTATCGTACAGCTGTTTATAATGCGTGAATAATTCAAATTTGATATATATTATAATTAAATTTAATATTGTGAATAAATTATACTAATCCATGTTGTAGCTTAGTCATCGATTGTTTTCCCCAAATCGTTAATATCAATTTCATCCTTTGATGAGCCAATACCAAATGCCTCAAGTTGAGATTGAATTTTATTTGGTTGGGTAAAGATATTCATGTCGCCATGATTGTTTAAGATTACTTCACAATTACCGGATTGAGTATCACCTTTATCAGGATCAAAATCTACTATGATATCACTTCCATCACCACAATCAAAAAAGTTTACTCCTTTTCCTCCTATTGAAACATCGTCACCTGTACCTCCATAAAGTTCGTCATTTCCATTTCCTCCTACTAGCAAGTCAGTCTCCCTCACCAGCTTGAATTATGTCAGTATCTGGTCCACCGTAGATTTTGTCGCTTCCTTGAGATCCCAAAATTTTATCATTTCCTTCATCACCATAAAGTTCGTCATTACCTACAGAACCTTGAATAACATCATTTTTCTCAAATCCTCTAACGATATCTCCATTTCCACATGCTGAACCCAACCCTGATGCACTCACCGTTGTAGGGCATGCAATAATTACATCATTACATTTGGTGCCCAAGGTAATAGGCCGGGTTCCAACTATAATGTTCGAATCTTTTGAGCTACAATCATCATCACTTCTTGCCTGAGCATTTAACAAAAATTGGTTATTGATGGAAAAAAAAGAGAATGATAGAAATGGTAATAGTAATCCTACAAATAAAGTTTTACTTAGAGAAAAACTTTTATTATAATTATTATAGTGTCCAGGAAACTTCACATATGATATATTATAGAACTTATTAATAAACGAGAATATTTTTTATATATAAATAAATCATGATCCATTTTCTAACCATGAACCTTATGTAGTCTATCAGCAAGATTCTAGTTATGGATTTTTAAATATCGATGTTGTTGACCAAGGCAATGTGCTCATAGGTAAATACTATACGAATGCTGGTGATATAGCAGATGAATTTAAAATTACTACATAGAATTAAAGCAAATTATTCAATGATTCTAATAATACTAAATAGGTGTATTGTTATTTGATTGCAATTTTATTTAATGATAGCAAAATGATCTATGACTTTTAATTTATTCTGATCAATTGGAGTAGTACACACGATTCAAGATTCCAGAAATTCCCGTCCTTTCTTTTCAGTAGTTTTTATGTTACAATGTAAATTAATATCATAGAATGTTCCATCTAATCTTTTGCCATCTATTTTGAGATCTATAAATCCAAATCCTTTATTATATTGATTTGCAACATAATACGGTTCTTCTACTATTCTATGAAGTTCTCCTCCTCCTATACCCACTACTAGGAATATTGTACCATTAGGATTAGTGAACGTATTATTATTGTTCATATTATCACTAATTTTATCTACGATAGGTTCTGCAATGTTTGAAGGATTTAAAGAAAGTGGAAACGTTCTTGCATATATATGATTATGGCCCTGGATTACTAAATCAACATTATATTTATCAAAAATATTTTGATATTTATCTCGTATTATATATTCTTCAAATTGTTTTGATATAGAAGAATACATTGGTTTGTGAAATAAAACAATGATCCAATCTATATTTTTATTCATGCTTGCTTTTTCTAAATCATCAGTACAAATCGATATTGATTTTCATCAACATCGATTGCTGGAACTTTGGCATTAGATTGTATCAGCTTTTCAAGTTTTGGAACTTGAACATCAATTGAATTTTGCTTAAGAAAATCATCTAAATTCACAATCGGATAACGTTCATTCAATGGTTCAATTTTTTCAATAGTTTTATCTTTTTTATCTTCATCAACATTTTTCTTTTCTTGTTTATCTGTACTAGTTTCATTGGTTATGGCCAATGCTTCCAATGTATCTACTGAGAGTCTCCAACTGTGTATCTAATGCTAATACATGAACATTTTTGTAATCAAAAGAATAGTAAGAGTTGTTTAAATTATAATGATCAAGAACCTCTTTTTTAAAATTCTCACCTATCACACCTTCTTCTTCATAATCATCATGATTTCCTATTGTTACTCTGGTTTTTGAATCCAAAGATTTGGTCATATTAAACCAGCAGTCAGGTGTTTTTTCGTAACTAAGATCGCCTGCAACAAGAAATAATTCTGGATGTAACTTTTCTATATTTTTAATATTCTCTTGTCCCCTTATAGAACATCCTACATCTGCGGTAGCTATAATATTAAAATCGTCTTTCGTTAAATTCTGAGCGTATATTGGGAATGAGTTATTTGGTATATAAAAAGAGAAAGCAGTAACTGATAGTATAAAAATTAATGAAAAAGAAAAAAATTTCTTAGTAAATGATACAAACATTTCCTTTTAATATCCTTGTGATTATATAAAGTAGCTACTATAACGCCAGCCAATAGCAAAACAAAACCGACAATCCCAAATCCTCCCATAGCAATCAATATAATGATTGAGAATATCTACTAGTTATACCAACAGCCTTAGAATTTTTTACTGCGAAAGCAATTACCAAAATTACTATATATAAAACAAATGATATAGCCGGTGCACCATGAATAGATTCTCTAATTTTTTTGATTGCTTTAATCATTTAGGATATAACCAGTCTTTTCTTTTTGCAATTTGTGAATCTGAAAGAAAAAAGTCAATTGTTATAACCACTATATTCTTTCTACTGCTCTTAAAGGACTGTATAAAAGCATCGCTATAAACACAGGCTCGGAGGTGTGTGAACTGTTTTTGACACAATTTTGTAGTTCAAAAATATAAAAAATATGTTTTATTTATTTGATCAATATTGATAAAAGTATATTATATTTTGTATACAAAAAAAAGATGTTGGTTAGAAAAAATTGCCATCAATCAAGGTTGAAAGAAAGATGGAGATAGCACATTTACTGCTGCTGTCAAATTACCAGTTGAAAGTGCTTGTATGGGAGTCTCTGCACCAATAATCTTGACCTGATCTAGTGTTGCAGTAGTATTGGCATTCAAGGCTATCGCTGCGGCTCCAACCTTCCCACCAAAGATTTTGGAATTAGATATTGTATGTTCACCATCGACGATAGTTACTCCAAAGAAACGGTTGTCTGTTAGTTTATTTTGATCAACTATACAACATCCACTTGCTCCATCTACATCGATTCCTGCATCATTATTTGATAGATAGTTATTAGAGATTACTGATCCTTGACCTGGTACAACAGCAACAATTCCAAATGCTTGAGTTTGGTTAAGAAAATTAGGACCACAATCCGGATGGTTACAAATATTTTTACTAACTCCATTATGAGTAATTGTAACTTGGGAAAGGACAGATAAAATTCCAATTATGCCTAGTTCTTCGGGCACAGATCCTATTACTTTATTATCCGACATAGTTAATGTAGTACCAGGACCAAAAGCGAAGACCCCATGTTCTCTATAGTCTGTGATAAATGTCTTTGTGATAGTTGCATGTCCAGTTCCTTCAAAGCCAATTGCGACACTATTATGTGTGCATCCCTTTAAGATAGTATACTTTAGATTAATACTTCCATCTTCTATTACACTAATACCAATTAGGTCACTACAATCTGCACCCTGAGGACCTTCAATGGTAAATCCTTTCATAGTAACTTCAGCACCATCGTTAACTTCAACAATATATGGCAGACCTATTACATTGGGTTTTAGTTCTTCTAATGGTGGTGCTTCAATTATGGTAGACTTTGCACCTGAACCTATAATTGTTAAAGTCTTGTTAATTGTTATTTGTTCTATGTAAGTACCAGGTAATACTTTTATAACATCACCTTCATTTGCTGCATTAATTGCCTCTTGTATAGTATCAAAATCAATTGGAACAACTATATCCACAGAAACAGGGTCTTCTATTGGTGGATAATTATAATAGTCATTTTCCTGATTAGATTCATGGTCAGATGGTGGATATTCAGATGGTGGATATTCAGATGGTGGATATTCAGATGGTGGATATTCAGATGGTGGATATTCAGATGGTGGATATTCAGATGGTGGATATTCAGAATTATAACTATTACTATCATATCCATATTCTGCTTGTGCTTGTATTCCAATAATAAAAGATGGATATACAGCAGCAAATGTTCCAACTATCAGTACAACGGCTAAAAAAATTGAATTAACTTTTGCTGTTGGTTTTATTATACTCAATATTTAATAATAACTAAACATTATTATATCTGAAATACGTCGGATGAATAAAGATTTTTTGAAGATAAAATATGATAGGTGATTTTATAAATATAACTACCATAAAATAATTATAAACTTTCTTGTTGTTAATTAATATCTAATAATTTTATCTCTTATAAATTAGGATAATTATGTTTTGTGTTATTGTTAAAGAAATTGTTGGTACTCAAATACGAAATTTACTCTCGGCAGATTAGGTTCCTCTTTATCTTTTGAACAATTTCTTTTGATAGTATGGTAGTTAGATTTAGTAAATTGACTTGAGCATTGTTATCAAAAATGGCTCGGAGGGTTTCGAACTCTCATTATAACAGGGTTCGGTAACATAATATATTAATTTACCTAATATCGAAAATTAAATTAACTTATTAATGGTGTAGTAAAAATAACTATTTCTATTTTGATGATGTTCAGAGGAACCATTACTTCTCATATATTCAAGAAATTCATTTATTATTTCTATATTCTTGATATTAGGTATGTTCTGATTTTTTCCTATTGTTGTAAATAGTTTTCGTGGCATTTATTCCTCTTTGCTCCTTCTTGCTTTTACAAAATATAATATCGAACTCAAAGTATATGAACCAACTTATAGTATGCGGTTAGTAGTTTCTGTTATGGTATTGATTCTCAAATTGGATTCAAAATATTATGATTAATTCTAATCTATAAACTTTTTTGTACATAATCGATTGAATTGAAAGATAATTAAGGATTACTTATTATGTATCTGTATATGATTTTTTTTCTAAAATTTAGATTTTACATTCTTGATACGTATATC
>CAWIYT010000026.1:0-5751 GCA_963840085.1 uncultured Nitrososphaerales archaeon | reverse complement strand
AACAGGATGAAGATATATAAAGTTCATTTTTATTTGTATTTAAGCCAGATTATATTATTCCTTCAAATATTTTATCTAAATCCGAAGGGTTAAACATCCCATTTATTAATATTTGACCATTTCTATCAATTCTAACTTCAATATGCTTAGATATTCTTGAAATATTTGTTTCAAGGTGTTTATATCTGGTAGAAATAAAATGATATATTTGATTATGCGAACCTACCCATAAAAGTCTTGAATCAGCATTCTTAGACATATAAGGCCCATCAATTAGGAGATCAGTTACTTTTAATAGGTTTTGCCAGTTGGAATTATTTGATCCTAAAATATCTTCCAGTGTATATCCTGTAAATGTCACAACCGACATACCATGTTCTTGGATTATTTTTCCTAATTTAGCTAAAGGCTCGGCCTGATCAAATGGTTCTCCACCACTAAATGTTACTCCCCCTATTTCTTTATTTTTTATAATTATTTGAGCTAATTTTTCGACTTCAATCTCTTCTCCACCATTTGTAGGCCATGATTCCGGAACTACACAATCCGGACAGTGAATAGAACATCCTTGAACCCATATACATGCTCTATTTCCAGGTCCTTCAACTTTAGTTTCAGGTAAAAATCTTCGAATCCTTAAATGCATTAATAATCTACCAGACGACTTGATTCATGAATTTCAGAATTTTGATCATTTTTTGGTAATTCTGAGTTTATAATTATTAATGGCTTTATTCTTTCGATTATATGAGGTTTAAGCCCTAAAGTCTCCCCAAAATCATATACCGATTTAAATAGATTTGATTTACGTATTTCAACTGCTCTTTTAGCTAATATAGCACCTACTCCTGGAAGTTCTGCAATTAATTCTTCAGGATCATTATTAATATCCACAGGTTTTGATGAATCAATAATTCGTGTATTCTTTTTCTCTACTTCATCATGTGATTTATCCTTTTTAAATGGATTTTGTAGTTTATTAAAAGTTTTTTCTTTATTTCCAAAATATTCCTGTGCATATTTACTTCTTAAATATTTATCTGGGGTATTTTTAGCTTCTTTGATAACTTCCAATCTGATTAAATATTCGTTACGAACTAAAAATGCATGGATCATGGAAACAATCCATATTACAATTATAAAACCATATTGTAGATCACTAAGCCCGCTATTTCCAGATATAATTATTAAATAATCTGATGTTGGACCGATTAACATGCCAATTATAAGAGGAATAGTGTATATTAACCCGCTGATTATCCATTTCATTTGCCTTACTCTGATTCCAATATAAAAAAATGATATCCAGCTTGATAAACCAAATGGTAACGTCCATAAAATCCATAATGAATGAGTTAACCGCCAAATACTATTTTTAGATGAATTAGTCATTTTTATCGCCCCATAATTTCTGTTCTTGTTTTTCCATGATTTTTTCATTTTCAATTTCATAGAATTCAGATGTATAACCAGAATCAGCAACTTCAGCATCTAAGAGCTCTTCCAATATAATAATGTATTCTGTACATTTTTTTCCTTTTATTCCCTGGATTTCTGTTTGAATAGTACCATCTGGAAAAATCTGAATCTTTATTCTTCTAAGCATTATTTTTCCTCCGGTAAAGCAAACGTAAGCACTATTGAGTTATCTTTTTTTACTTCTTCAGATTCTAGACGTAGATTATAATTATCAGCATTTTTTAAAAGTTTTTTATAGACCTGTTCCTGGACTAATTTAGTGTATTCCTCATTTACACCCAAAATAAATTCATTAGCATCTTCCAGTGAAATATTTCCTATAAAAATAGCATTGAAAATATTATTTTCATCTTTTTCAAATATGATTCGGGATTGATTAATTTCTGTCTCTAAAATTTCCCCCATTGAGACATTTTTACAACCATAGATTTTTAATGATTTTTCTAGCAATTTCGCATCCTTAATTTTTGTTTTAATAGAAATTAAATCAGATGCCTCTTGATTTTCATTATTACTGGCTTTTATTGCTCCTACAGCAGCAATTGCAATAGGTATAAGTAAAATTTCTACACTCATATTATCCCTCTAAACATCTATACTTCTGCCACCACGTGTGATGCTGATATCACCATCAATATCAACAGCTTCTTTCTGGTATCCTTCGCTGTCTTCCTTAGAAGTGGCTGCAACGGCACGTACATTTGCCCATTCACGAATATTCCGTATTTCCTCTTCCTGTGTTTTTGAAAGAGGTATAGTACTAATAATGGCTTTTTCAAAATCATGTAATGTAATACTTCTATCTTCTGAAAATGCATCGAATAATGCAGATATAACTATCTGCTCAATTTCTGAGCCCCCATGACCTTCAGTAAGATCAGCTAAGTGAAAAAACAATTCATTGCTCAATTCAAAGTTTCCTATAACTTCAGGTGCAATGAGGCGCTTTTTAATATGAATATCAAATATATTCATCCTCTCTTTATGAGTAGGCAAATCCACAAAAAATATTTCATCAAATCTTCCCTTTCTTAGGAATTCAGATGGAAGTAACCTTATATTATTAGCTGTTGCAGCAACAAAAACTGGTTTTGTTTTTTCTTGCATCCATGTTAGGAATGTCCCAAAGACTCTTTCAGATGTTCCACCATCTCCACTGTTTCCTATACCTCCAAAGGCCTTTTCTATTTCATCAATCCACAATATACATGGAGATATAGTTTCAGCTATTTTAATTGCCTCTCGCATGTTTTTTTCACTACTACCTACTACTCCACTGAAGACCTTACCCATATCTAACCTTAAAAAAGGTAGTTGCCACATTGAACTAATAGCTTTTACAATCAAACTTTTACCACAGCCAGGAACTCCAGTAATCAAAACACCCCGTGGTGCTGATATGCCATAACGTTTAGCTGAATCAAACCATGATTTATTACGCTTTTTAAGCCATATTTTCAGGTTTTCAAGGCCACCAACGTCATCCATATTAAGATCTGTATTAATAAACTCCAAAATTTCACTTTTTTTGATAATTTGACGTTTCTCTTCGATAACCAAATCTAAATCATTGATACTAAGACATCCATCCTCTACCATAGCACGTGCAAATGCATTTTCTGCTTCTTCCAATGTCAAACCTAAAGAAGCCTTTGCTAAACATTCCTTTTCATGTGGTTTAAGATCAATTTTAATACGATTGTTTATTTGATTAGCTTCAATCATTTCTTCCAATAAATATTTAATTTCCAAAAAGGAGGGTAACTCAAAATCAACTATAACAATTTCTTTTTCTAAATCATTAGGCAGTACCAATGACGGCGATATAAAAATAACATTTTTTGGATTAGAACTTCTTTTAAGAGCAGTGGAAACATCCCTAATTTTACGGATAATATGGAAATCCGGCGTATTCCCTGCTCCGCCTAAATAAATATGAAAATCCAGAAGTACAAATATAGCAGGTTCTTCAAAGTTTTCTATAAATTCAAAAAGTTCTATTGGGTCTTTTATTACTTTTTTATATAATGAACCATCAACAGAAAGTCCTTTAGTGATTTTCCAGGTAAATAATTTCCTTTTTGTTTTAATTAAAGATTCTTCATTAGCCACTGACTTAATTATAGATAATATACGTTCTTCTTCCCAAGTAGGGACATATAGATAAGGAAATCTAGCTTTAAGTAAGTTACAAAGAGATTTTTTAAATTCATTTGAATCTAATTCCATATTTACACCATTCATCATATTAAATGCTTAACTCACATAATAGTAAAAATTAGTCATTTAAATAATAATTATTATTCCATATATTTTTAAATAATATTTTAATAATAATATCATTTTCTATTATCTTTAAAACAAAAAAATTTTTATAATAAAATAAAAAGAAATGTTAATTCATTATTAAAATGATTATTAAAGATTAAATTATGTATAAATATTTATTGATTAAATTAGGTTTTTTAAATGGCAGAAACAATCGAAGAACTTGACTTTTCAAGGAAAATTTCAAAGAATATGCTTTTAAACGTTTTAAAAAAGGAAGCCTCAAAAATCCATATGCACGACATAATGCTGGCTTCGGCCTACATTCAAGAAGATGCAAAGTACATGCAAGCAGGCTACAGAGAAGATTTTGTTGAAACCTTCACCAAAGCATTTATTAATCGTTTTAAAGATATCAGAGAAGATAAAGATAATTATGAAGGATATGTCAATAATAAAAAGCTTCAGGAATTTTTAGAAGTATTAGAAAATCAAATGAAAGAATCAAGAATTAAACAGGAGCTTTATTTTCTGCGACTCGCAAAGATTGTTTCAATTTACACAACCTTTATTTTAGAAGCTTCAATTCACCCTGTTGGAACTTCATTTCCAGGAGGTTTTAAACTTAAATTTGAAAATGGAGAATATTTATGCCCTGTAAAGGAAAAACAGTTGAATACACCTGGTGCCTTGTGCAGATTTTGCGTTTCTAAGCAAGATAAAAATATATAAATTAAATAATCATTTATTAAAGAACTTAGAGACTTTTTTTAATATTTTTTCAATAATTGTAGATTGTGAGGTTCTAATAAACTGATAATAATAATTATTAAATAATTTACAATATTCAAAGAATTAATTATCCTTCCATTTATCTAAATCTAATATATTAAACGTCATAAAACGATAATTTTATTTATTATATGATACCATAATATTAATATTAATACTAATATTTTATAATAAGTTTGGAGGAGGTAACAAAATTAAAAATCAAAAATAGACGTGTAATATCGATTAATAATATTGTAGTTATAGGTTTCCTCACCATACTCCTTTTTGGAGTTTTTTTAGCATTTATAAATAATTCAGAATTCAAAGCTATCTTTAGTAATGCATTTACATTCGTTATAAATGTTTTAACTTTAATTGCCCTAATTTTCGCCGCTAAATATTCCAAAACAGAAGATAAACAATCATATAGATCATGGATGTTTCTTGCATTAGCCCAGCTATCTTTTGTTACTGGTGATTTGATATGGAGTATTTTAGAATTTAGCCTGAATCAGGATCCTAATTTCTCAGTGGCTAATTTATTTTATTTAATTTATTACCCATTATTTGCGATAGGAATTCTCATTCTACCTAAATATTCCCTAAAAAACCGTAAAAGGATTATCAGATTAATTGAAATGGGAATTATAATGATATCTGCATTTTTCTTATCCTTAATTTTCTTTATGGAACCTCTAACCCACGCAACTAATAAAAACACGTTATTATATTTGATGCCCTTTATTTACGTTTTCCTGGACTTTTTTTTATTTTTTGCCCTTATTGACCTTCTTTTTAACTGGTTAAGTCAAATTAACCGATTACCTTATCTACTTTTAGGTATAGGTATTCTAATAAAGATTATTATAGATTTTACTTACTTGTACCAAGTTGTATATGGAATATATAGTACAGCAGGCTTAATTGATCTAGGATGGGTGATTAGCTATATTTTCATTATTTTAGCTGCAATAACACAAATCAATGATAAAAAAATTGATATAAACGGCTTATTCTCTGAATATCTTTATTATCTTAATGAAATACAGTTTAACGTCTATATGCCTATATTATTACTATCTATAGTCTATATTCTTTTTATATGGTCAGATTATTATTTAGATTCTGGAAACACCTTCATTTTAGAAATAGCTTTTGGAATCATTTTATTTCTAGCAATATTACATCAAGTTGTTTCATTTAAAGGAAATAGAGAACAATATTTAGCCG
>CAWIYT010000025.1:0-23739 GCA_963840085.1 uncultured Nitrososphaerales archaeon | reverse complement strand
ACTTATTAGAATAGTGATTTTTTGCACATTACTGCTCTATTCCACAGAATAATAATAACCTTGCAATTGCTGCTACGTCTTCTGGAAAGACAGTTTCAATAATGGTAATACAGAATAATAATAACCTTGCAATTGCTGCTGCGATCTTCTGAAAAGACAGTTTCAATAATGGCAGTAGGTGACTCTATAGGATACAATATAAAACATGAAAACCTATACAATCTAAATAATATCATACATGATGATACTGATATATTCATCTTCAATCTAGAAGGAGTTTTAGCAGCAGATTCTTCCTTCTTAGATAATAGTCACTCTATAGAAGAATGCAAAGGCTTTCCTTCTCATCAGTCTACTTTTGTAACCGAATCTACATTTGTAGATTATCTTAAATTAGCTCCAATAACAATAGCAAACTTGGCTAATAACCATATTTTTGACTGTGGTACAGAAGGCATTAAAGAAACAAAAAGAGTCTTGATGGAAAAAGATATTCTATCTGTAGGAGCAGGACGAAATTTGAAAGAGGCATGTGAGCCGTTATTTATTCAGTCTAAGGAAGGCTTAAGAATAGTCTTTGTCTCTTATAATTTTGTATTAGAGGATTTAGTTTCGGCACAACCTAATCGTGCAGGTGGAGCAGCAAGTATTGATGGTTGTAATCATGACTATAATGAAATAAGAAAGCAGAATCAAGCTGATTTTATCATCGCATCAATACATTTAGGCTATTGGTCCTCTAATGTAAGCGATGAACAAATTGATGCTGTTCAATATCTTTTTGATTCTGGCGTAGATATAGTGATAGGTCATTCACCACATATGCCACAAGCAATAGAAAAAATAACAACAACAGAAGAAGAAGAGGAGGAGGAGAAAAGTTGGCTTTCTTTAGTCTAGGTAATTTTATTCTTAGACCTGACTACATTATGCCTTCCCAGGCACATACAACTATTGTACCAAAGCTGGATATAAATACAGAAAACAACATAATGGAGGTAACAATATATCCTGTTAGAATTGATAATGATGGTATACCCTACCTAGAAGAAAAGCACAATAATGACATAATATCTAAGGTTGCCAAGGCTTCATACGAGAAGTTCTACACATCACTAAATATACATGATAACGTAGGCCAACTATACGTCAAGCTACAGTAGCCAGAATAAATATCATTTTATTGCAAAGGAACAAGTTATCTTCAAAATGCATGAATCTATATTATTGTTATATGATGATAATATGTAGCTGTATAGTCTCTATCAAGTCTAAAAATAGAAAAGACCAAAATACTGCCTATATATTATCATCACGATAAGATTGTTCTACAAATTATATCAATAACAATAACCAGATTGCAAGTAGTTCTCGAATTCTAAAATCATCCAACTAAAATAGATAATTCGGTAATTACTCAAATAAAATGGCTATTGTAAAGAATTGCTAGTTCTTTTTAGCAAGAGTGTACAAGAAAAGAATAGTGCGATAAACTGAAAAAAATAAATAATAATCCTTTTATTATTATAGATTTATCTTAATAACCTTAATCCCATCTCTTCTAACTCTTGAAAGTCTTGGTCAAATGAACACAAAGTTGCTCCTTTGTTGATTGTTGTTGATGCTATTATTATGTCCGTTCTTTTGATTTTTTTACCTTTTTTCTCTAACTCGATATCCAGTCTAGCTGCTTGGTGAGCATCTTCCTTGCTAAACTCATAAACATGAAACAAAGATAAATAATAAAATGGTTTTTTGAATTTCATTAATCCATACAGGGTTTCATAAAGTGTTATTGAGGTTATTGCAATATCTTCTCCTGTTGATATTATTGTTTGATATATTTGTTCGCCTTTCTCAGATCGTCTGTCAGAAATCTCTATCAATACATCTGTATCTATTATTATCAAATTCTGCGCTCATCTCTTTTTAAAGCAATATCTTTGAGAATTGTATCTTTGTCTTCTTTATCAAATTCTATAGATCCCTTAAATTTTTTTAATGCATCGATACTACTACGGAAATTTCCTTCTATCAATCTCTCAAATAAATCACTAAAGCTTTCATCTTTACCTTTATGCGCAATAAGTTTTTTGTAAACACTATCTTTGATAGTTATCGTCTTTACCATAATAATAAATATAATGTTTAAACAGTATTTAAACATATAATATAAAAATGGTGATTATCTAATGCCATTAAAGTAAAGTAATAAGATAGAATTTTAAAAATTATTATAATAAATCTACTAATCTACAATTTTAACAATAATATATTGGTCTTTTTTTACTCGATTATATGATTATCTCTATATTCTCGTATGTATTGTTTTTAAAAGGCAATCATTACTCTTAGCACAACTAAAACTAATTCTGTCTCTATCAACTTGTTTATAATAAACTAGAGAAATTTTTCTCTGTGTTACACAGTGTAGCACAGTTCCTAAATTTATTTATTTTTCTTAATATATAAACCCAAGAATCATATTTTAAATGTGACATCAAAGATAAAATGGATCTGTGAAAAGTGTGGTCAAACGTTTACCAGATATTGGAGTGGAAAAAGGCATAACGCGAACCTGCATTCCAACATGTCGCTAATTGTTGAATATACTGATTATTTGATTGGCATAACAATGGGCAAATATAAAACGCCAGAAGGCTCACCTGCCTCATTTAGAAAAAGAAATTCCCCTAAATCCAATTTTTTGGATATCAAAATTAGAAACGAAAATGATGCTCACGACTCTATATTTAATAATCAAAAAAGTTATGATATTAATAATCATGGTGGTCATTCGAATCCCAAAAATGATTTATCATTAAGTCATTTCGTTTCCGACAATGCTGCTCTGATCGACTCTATAATAGAAAAATATGAGCAAAAATTATTACCATTTCTAAGTAGAGAAGAAGTCAATAAAATAATGCACAAGTGGGTTATTATTCCTCTTTCAACAATTGTAGATAGCAAAGAGTCTTTTTATAATCATATCCAGAAGATTGACAACGTCGTTGGTTATATTCGAATTTTGAAAAGAATAGGAAGGGATAATGATATAAATTCTCTTATAAATTAGAGAAGGCACATCCATATTATCGATCGTTACTTCTTCTTCTTCTGATAACTGTTATTTACTATAAAAAAATGTATATTTTGCATAACTATTAATTGATGATACTATTTTTTGAAAATCAGAAGTAAGACAGGAGATTAAAAAAAATTTTAACATATTAGATTAGCCTAATAAGCCAAGTGTAATACAATTCCATTTACCTATTTCCATACCAAATCACATTTCATTACTACTTTGGTATTCATTTTTCTAGTTGAATCTATTGATTTTTGAATTACGTTTTTGATTTTTCCATTAATTGTTGCTTTATCTACAAATGGGTGCTAAACCTGGTGATTTCGAATATGATTTACTTTTATCTGCAATAACATATCCGATAAATATGAAATTGTTTTTAAATCAGCTCCACGCTCTAATAAAAGATAATTGTAGAGAAAAAAATTAGCGAAAGAGATGATAATGCAATTATAAGAGGGTATTATAAATAAGATTATAATTGTCATTTCAAAAATGCATGGATTATGGTTTTTGATATCAATAATAATTGTTTTATCTGTTTCTATCTCATCCAATATTTATACTATAAATTCTACAAATATAACTGAAATAAGAGACAATAATGATTATAATAACAATTATAATTTTACCTCATTATGCAGAAATTATTTAGTTGCATGTCTTGATGATATAACACATCCAGATAAAAATAGAAATAATGCTAAACTACAAACAGATCTAATATTAGATCAGGTTAATTCAACTAAACTTAAAGAATGGATAGATATTTTATCATCTTTTCATACCCGAAATACTAAATCAAACTATATTGAGAATGTAGCATATTGGCTTAAAAATGAACTTCAATACTTGTGCGAAGGTAGAGTATCTTTTCAGAATTATATTCAAAATGATCAAAATCAAACTTTTAATTTGAAAAATATTATCTGTAGTAAACAAGGGTTAGCATCCTTATCTTCTTCCTTCTCTTTACCTTACCATAATAATACTATCATAATTGGGGCACATTATGATAGTAGAGCAAAAAATATCAACAATACTTATGCTAGAGCTCCAGGAGCCGATGATAATGCTAGTGGAGTCTCTGCTTTACTAGAACTTGTACGTATTCTTTCCCCATTAAATTTAAAAAATAATCTGGAATTTGTATTATTTTCAGGAGAAGAACAAGGTAGATGGGGATCAAAAAATTATGTAAAATATTTAGATGATAATAATAGAACCAAAACTATAGATCTATATCTTAATTTAGATATGATCGGTTACCGGCCTTCTAATGAAACAAAAAACAAAGTTATATTAGAATATGATGTTGGCAATAAATATGTACAAAATGATGAACATTCAAAGAACATAGCGTTATTCATCAAGAAAATAGCTTCTAATTATACTAATTTAGAAACAGAATTAGCTAAACTTGAAAATAGTGATTTTTTATCTTTCGAAGCATTTAATCATACAGTTATAGGAATACATGATGAAGGAGAAAAGAAAAATCCTAATTATCATAAATCGTCTGATACTCCAGATACCTTGAATATCAAATATTTAACTTCAATAACAAAGATGGTACTTACAACAATTTTAGAACTTGGATGAATTAAACCAATATTTAAAATAATTTAATAATTTATTTTGTTAACTTTAGTAGTATACAAAAAAATATGTTATTTATTTTATAATATCAGGATAGTTCTATAATTGTAATACAATAGTTTTATAATAAATTATAAAATCAAATCTTATTGTACTATTAAAAAAGATGGTGAGAAAAAAATAAAATTGTTATTATTATTATGTTCTCTTAATCCTTTGCATAAATCCTACTAATATTATAGCAGAGGCACTTAACCCTGTAGCAATATAACTTAAAATGTTCGTTCTATCTATCTCGGGTTTTATAGAATTACCTTCATCATTTGATTTTTGTATAATCTCTTTTGTAGAGTTGATTTCATTCTTTAATTCCTTAATTTGATTAGACAAATCATTCAGTATTGGAGTAATTTGCTTTGCAATATTTTTGTACATTTGCTCCAGAATCACCAGAAACAATGGGGAAAGTAATTTTATTTGCATCTTCTACATCTTCAATTTGAATATCATTATTTACATTCTGTGTTCCTATCGCGCCTTTTAGATGAAGAGAATAAGTTCCTAGTTTGGAAGCAATTATATCAGCTACATAAAGACCCGCAGATTCTTCAGAAGGAATAAAATTTAACCCCTTGCTAACTCCGCCATAATGGATGCTTGTGGACAGATCTTTCATAGCATTTCTAACAGGGTTATCATTTTCATCAGATACAGATACCACTATTTTATTTAACAAATTTAATAGAGGTGGTTCTTGTTTCCCATCCTGCCTCTATCGTGTAGTTTCCTACTTTAATTTCTTTATGAGCATATACATTTGATATACTAAAAAAACTATATGAAAATAAAAAAAGAATTGTAATAAAGGAAGGTATAACAAGGTTTTTTTTATTTAGACTTGACATAAATGAAAATAATTCCTGTCGTTATTTTAATCTATGATTTTATATTAATCTAAAAGTTTTAAAAAAAGATAATTCTTTTCCCTTTTTTTATTGTGTAACTTGTATTTCAAATTCAGTATACTCTGGTTCTATAGGCTGAAATAGAATTCCTAAAATACCTAATTTTCCTATAAAGTTGCCACTAGAATCAAAAATATGAGAAGCTGGTTCAACTCCCCACGCAGAATGAGTAATTGCATTTTTATATAAAACTGTATCAGATGATGACGATGATGGATTTTCTATAGTAAATGAATAATCTATATGTTCCTGATTTCTTTCATTCTTTTTATCTACAAATATTATTTTGAAAAGTGATTTTTCTCCAAGTTTAATAGATGAAGGTGTCCAACTTATGTAAAGATTAATATCATTTTCTTTCATGCTCTTTTTAACAGTTTTGATATCATCTGTAACAATGATTTTTCCTTTCATCCAATCATATTTTGGTGACTGGAAAAGATATTCTCCTTCTTTGTCAAATTTATAACTGAAAAATTCTTTTGGTTTGATATCTGCTGATTTTGCAACTGTATCTTTTCCATTGCTGAGGCTCCTGTTGCTGGAGGTAACTACAATGTTGTGAATAATGTTATCAGCATTGTACCATTTTATTTCCTTTGATGTGCTAATGGGATATTCAGTTATATCAAAAAATCTATATCTGCTAGAATCGCTTGCGCCGGGAACTATAGTTATGACATCTTCTTGTGCATTAGCAAAATAAGGATAGAACGAAAATAATAAAAGTAATGACAATATTGAAAAGGAAAATAGTAATAATGTATTTGTAATATTTTTTCCTTGGAAAAAGCTTTTCATTAGCATAAATGAAAAAAGAAAAACCATATTAAAATATTATCATATTGTTTTAAAAGATCTCTATACATAAAATAAAATATCCATTTAATCTATCAAAATGAGAGTTATATTATTTAAAACCAATAATCAATGTATGAAAAAAAGTATTATAATCTATTGGCTGTGTATAGATTATTAAATATATTTACACATTATTTTTATATTTAAATATTATTATAATATATAGGAAAAAAATGCCAAAACTGCCACCACCATCATCAAATTTTCATCGTCCTTTATTAATCTATGATGATAAATGTACTTCATGTATAAAATTTGCTAAAATAGCAACTAAACTTTCAAGGAATTGGATACTTACTGCAGGACACTATAATTCTAATAAAGTAAAAGATGTTAGAAAAATTATTTTTCCAGAAAATTATGATCCAACAAAAATGTTTTGGCTTATTAACAAAAAAGGCGCTTATGGAGGAAGAGAAGGATTAATACCTTTGATTAAAGAAATACTTATTGGGGCTTTTAATGGCGGAGGAATTAATAATGACAATTTTAACATAGCATGTGATTATGAAGAGCTACAAACATGTAATTCCTCAATAAATACAATGAAAAGAATTTTTAATTTACTAAAAAAAGGACATCATTTTTCCTTTCAACAAGATTCTTAATTTTATTTATATAATGAATTATCAGTTAATATGAAGGCTATACAATATAAATGTGTCAATGTCAATGTAGTTGTCAATGGAGTAACTATCGGTCCAGGAAGTGATGACTAAACATCCGGCTTAGCCGCTAGCGCCTTAAGAGATAGTGGACCAAATGGTGGACACAATGGACCAAGTGGATTCAAAAGCTTTGACAAAGACTTTGTCTTTGTATGTATAAACAATAACGACAACGATTTCGCCCAAAATGGAGGTAACGGAAATGGAGAAGAAGACTGTCCTCCTACTTATACTTTCAATCTTGCAAGTGGACAATGTGAAGTTGATCCAATCTGTCCTCCAGATCCAGATCTAGGTGCAGGTCAATACAACTCAGAAACTAATCAATGCGAATACCAAGATACAGAGGATGCAGTATGTCTGGCAGAATTCTCTGGCCCTGATGCTTAAGGAGTCTGCACCGGACCAGCACCAGAACAACAAGCAACCTGTCCTACAACTAACGACGAGGCCACTGGTCAAACTTGTCCAATAACCGTAGAACAACCAGCACAATGTCCATCTGCTGCACCAAGAACAGCCACATTAAATACTGAAACTGACAAATGTCAAACAGATCCAATCTAAGAGACCATAAAATAATAGATAGACCAATTCAATACTTTCATTCACCTCTCTTTTTTTTATTCAATATTATGATATATTATTAAAAAATACAAGTACGATTGGAACACACATAAAGAACACATACGCTATTGTACTATTGCAATATACTTTTTATCTTCTATCCTTTTAAAAGAAGAATTGACAATCTTTCTCTTAATTTCAAAGTGTCATCTGATAGGTAGGAGACAAGGCAGTTGAACTAGAAAAATTGAATTGGTAAAATATAATATTTTTGTCCTTTTGTGATCTGCGAAGTTATAACGAAACAGTATTAGAGATATAGATCCCATTCTAACAAATGATGTTAGTCAAAGTTGCAAGAAACAGAGAGATAAACACAGTTATTATAATATGGTCGTGACCAGATTACCTTTGACAGTGGGTAGCATAACTGAACAACAGCAGAATGTGATCCTGGCGATAAAATACCTTCTGGAGGAGGTCAATATTCATTTACTAATTGTTGTACTTACTAACATAGGTTACAATTTCACTTACACACATAGGTAACACTTTCTAGTTCTGCTAGGGAGTGTATGAAAAATAGAACTACAAACAAAATTTAATTTAATTCATGAGAAAGAATTGACTGGAGATACTGTAACTGACATCTGCATACGATATCAGATATCCAGAAAGATATACTACAAGTGGAAGAACAGGTACATAAAGTATGGGATAAACGGTCTACAGGATAGAAGTAGAAAACCACACAATATACAACCAGGAAGTAACAAATGCGATAGAACAGGAAATACTGGATTTACGTATAACAAAGAGGTTTGGATGCAATCGTATCAAATTCAGATTAAAGAGACTAAAGGAAATATCACTCAGTACTAAAACCATATACAATGTACTGAAAAGACATGGATTGAACATATTGAAATGTAAAATCAAAAACAGAGAATGAAAAAGGTTTGAGATGAAAAAACCAAACCAGATGATACAGATGGATATTTTAGGACCTTTTTACCTGGAGAATTCAGATAAAAAGAACTATTTTATCAGTTGTGAGGATGATTGTTCAAGAAAGGCTGTAAGTAAATGGTCTGAGAGAAAGAGGAGTGTAGATGTTTTGGATATACTTGAAGATTATATTGTGTAGAGAATGGTAAACCTGAAAAGATAATGCATGATAATGGTAAGCAGTTTACATCTAAATATTCAAACGCTTCCTGAAAAAGAACAAGATAAGAGACAAACCAATTCCAAAAGGCTATCCACAATTACAAGGAAAGATAGAAGCATACAACAAGATAGTAAAGAATGAATTTCTAAAGGTAGAAAATATTCCTAATGTAGAAGAAGGAAAGAAACTGTATTCCATGTTTGTCAAAGCATATAATGAAGAAAGAGAACATGGTGGTATCAATGGTCATACACCATCTGAAATGTTTCTCATGAAAGGAACAAGATTAAATAATTCCAGTAATAATAAGAAAATCAAGCAGATAAAAAATGTTACCCATGTTGGTAAGTGAATCTGTTACCTATCTGTGCAAGTACAACAACTAATCTCAGTCCAATTGGATCCTAATTTAATTCAATTCTGGAACTTAAACAATTACATCTATAGGTACGCGAGGATAGAGAGCAGAATTGGCATTTATTCTAATAGTCCAGATAGTGCAAATGTTATAGCTCATGTAATATGTGCAGCTTATGTGGTGCCTCCATTTCGCTCTTAAACCTTTTTTAAAATGATTTTATAAAATTAATCATGTGCTTATAGGTGTTCGTTTATTGTTAATCTAGTATTAAAAAATCTCATAATTAATTGGAATAGTTCATTAACAACAATTTTTGTAAGAATATTATTCAAAGGTAAGACCTTTGAATACTTTCAGTGTTTACATTGTATAGATAATAATACTTATGGTTAAAGTTTTATAAAATTAAAGATAATTTTCTATATAGGAAAATTACTCAACCTCTCAATTTTATAATAGATTTATAGTAAATTAAGAACATTTCATTTTTTAGAAATTATGTCTTTAACAAACCTTTTTCTATAGAATCTTTAAGCATTTATTCTTTATCTAATTACTATCAAGTCACTTAATTTTTCAATTTTATCGATTGAGATTATTTCTAATTGAATCCATCTATGATATTAAGTTGCAAAAAAGTTTTCTTTTTAAATTAATATATGGAAGATTTTAATCTATAATTTTAAATTAACTTTTCTTTTTTATCAGTTGATTTTATAAAAATTTTAAATATCTAGCGCTATGTTAACACATTATTTATTTCTATTCAATATATCAGAATATTTTTTAATTACTCCATATTTCTTATTTCTGTAAATGCTTTTAGTGTTATCTCTAACTTATTCTCTCGTCCACCCATTCCAGCAACGGCCCCAACGATTTTAATTCTATCTCCTACATTTAATTTTGAAATCTTAGAACTTTGATCTCTCCATCCGGTTAACCTAATTTCTCCTGTATCATCTCCAATAAGTGTATCAGCTACAGTTACCTCTTCACCACTTTTAGTAGTGATGTTTGAAGTGTTAGGAGGTTGTAAAACAATTGCTTCAACAATATATGGTTTATCAGAAATTTCAATATTTTTTATTTTAGTTTCAATCTCTGAATCTTCTGGAAATGCATTTTCATGAGTTTCGGTTACTATTCTAATATATGAACTTTCATTTGTGAAATATATTACATTTCCAAATACTCTATTAGGAATTCCTTCAATAATTATGCCAGGAGAAATTTTCTCTTCTGCTAATCGTGGATCAATAACTAGAGAAATAAAATTTTGGTTTTCCTTATCGATGGCCAAAAAATTTTGATTTACTGAACCTTCAAATTGACTTCCTGTTGATAAAATCTTTAAAACTACTACTTTGCCTTCGTCAAATTCTCCTTCTATTTCTGCTTCTTCCAATCCTTCCTCTTCTCCACCCATTTCTCCTACACCACCACCACGTCTAATATGTTCAACTTGGATTTGTGTCCCTTCATCTCCATGTATTTCAAACTCTTCACTACTGTATTGAGGATTTCCTTGCTTAACTTTTACACCAATCAATTTAACTTTTAATCCTTGTGTGAAGATTTCAGGTATTCTGTCTTCATTTATGTTCCAAATTATAGCACGTAAAGTCTTTGTCTTGTTCTCATTTGATAGTGATATATGAAGAGATTTACCAGGTTCGTTCCTAAAATTGAAATATCTAGATACCCTGGGATTAGAGCTAATGACTCCTGTTACTATAATATTATCAACTGGTTCTTTTATCTCATCAACTGTTTTTGCAATAGAATCTATTGAAGGAATTTCCAATTCGCCATTATAATCAGTGTCAGTATTACTGCTACTACTACTTTTCTCTATTATTCCCTTGGAACCCAAATTGATTAGAGGTTTATTGTCAAATCCAGATTTTGTATAGCCATGAGATATTGTTATCAAATCTCCTGGCTTCAAGTCATTATCTTCTGGAAAACTGACATGCTGATCCCATAATCGTAATTTGATTGAAGAATCTTTATCATAAATTGTTAAGGTTCTATTTTGAATTTCTTCACTTGTATCTCTTCTAGTATATTTTTTTATGGGAAAAATAGTAAGTACTCGGGCAGTTAAATTTACATCATTGGCACCAATATACAAATCTTTTATAGAGGATTGTGCAGTTTGATTGTTTTCAAATGATACTCCAAGGTCAGCTGCAACTAGAAAAAGAGCTCCCTGATCTGTCAAATATCCAGCTCCTATCTTTCTCTTTTTTTCATCAATTAGTTCTCTTACATCTTCTGCACTAATTTCTCGTTTCTTTTGGAGCACAATCTCTATCATTTTCTTAAAATCTAAAGACAAAGCAGTTATTACCCTCTAGCTATTAATAATATAATTATCCTTCCTATATGTTTTCCATACTTTTTGATACTTTTCTTGCAATAGTAAAATTTTAGCTTTGATTTTTTTTGGAGATACCTTAATATCATTATCATTTTTATTTTTTTATGTTGGCTTTCAACATGTGAAATGAAAAAAATATAGATATTATTCAACAAGAATTATTATTAAGATTGTAATATGGAAGTTATTGATATGTTCAGTTAATGACAGATAATAATATAATGTTATATAATATTATTATATATTTTATATCAATAACTCTCTTATAGTCTATTCTCTTTAAAGAATCTTAGACACTGTCTACAGAAAATTGGACGTATGAAGCGGTTGAACAGTCTGTGGTAATAGCTGACTTGTGCAAAAAAGAGCTATGCCAAAAGTTGTAATCGATGGGGAACGAAGGGTCAATTTGTTGATTTAGTTGGCCCTTCGTTAATTTTTAATAAATTTAATTGATCAGGTAATACCAATATACAAATCTTTTATAACGGATTGTGCAGTTTGATTGTTTTTAAATGATACTCCAAAAGATCAGCTGCAACTAGAAAAAGAGCTTCTTGATCTTTTATCAAGTATCCATCTCTTAACTTTTCTCTTTTTTTCTACTCTATCTGAAAAACAATATTGTGATTGAAATGAAAAAAATATAGATATTCAACAAGAATTATTATTAAGATTGTAATATGGGAATTATTGATATGTTTAGTTAATGACAGGTAATGATAATAATAATAATTCTTATTGCATTTCAGTTAAAAACCTTGTAAAAACCTATGATTCTTCTATTTCAAAAAGAAATGTAATAGATGATATTTCTTTTGATATCGACTATGGAACAGTATTTGGGTTTTTAGGACCAAACGGAGCAGGAAAAACTACAACAATAAAAATTCTCACAGGAATTTTACAGCCTACACAAGGATCTATAAAAATACTCGATAAAGACATCAAAAAAAATAATAACTTTAATGAAATCAAAAAAAGAATAGGTGTTATTACACAAAATCCTAGTTTCGAGTCAAAGTTAACCGTTGAGCGTTCCATGGAATTATATGGCTTTCTATGGGGACTTTCAAAAAATAAAAATAAAGATAAAGTAAGAGAACTGTTAGATATATTTGAATTAACTGCTGTGAAAGATGTGCGTGATGAAGATTTATCAATTGGTCAAAGACGTCAGAGTACAGATTGCAAGAGAATTTTTGCATGAAATGGACCTTTTATTTTTGGATGAACCAACTGTAGGATTAGATCCCCGAGCTCGAAGAAATCTTTTAAATTATATAAGAAAACAAGTAAAAGATGGATTAACAGTCTTCTTTACTACTCATATTATGGAAGAGGTTGATTATTTATGTGACAAAATATGCATAATCAATAAAGGTAAAATCATAGAATTTGATACCCCTTATCTTTTAAAACAAAAATATGGTTCAACAAAAAAGATTGATATTACATTACAAAATCCCATTTCAAAAAATATACGTGATTACTTTCAAAGATTATCTTCAAATTCAATTGACGTCGAGAATATTGAAAGTACAGAAAATACATTTTCAATCACTTCAAACAATCCTCAAAATATTCTGTTACCTACAGTAAACTATCTCTTTCAAAATAACATCCAAATAGAAAATATTGCATTAAATGATCCCTCTATTGAGGATATTTTTTTAAAAGCATTAAAAAAATAATAATAATAAAGATCTATTGACTAGATCCTCATTTTATACATAGAGAGAGTAGCTATTAGAAAGGCAATTCCTGATATTGCTGCTAACACTACAACTTTAATATTTGTAAGTGTATTGACTGCAGAAAACATACCTTCTCTTATAATGTCTGCAATATACGTTAATGGATTAATGTAAAAAGCATATTGCATTGATTCAGGTAAATCATGAGGAGGATAAAATGCAGAACTGGCAAAAGCAAAAAATAAAAAAACACTATTTATAATTACGGTAAAACCATCATTGCTCTTTAGTCTTGTTGAAAGAATGATTGCAAATGAACCAAAGAATATTGAACCCATTATTAAAGCAAAAATAAGATAAACGACACTTGAGATATCCATAGTAATATTTCCTGCAACTATAGGTAGTCCAGCAATGAGAATAATTGTAGCACTTGCCAAACCCATAATTATTATGGTCAAAAGTGTACTTGCAATATACTGAAGTTTCGAATAAGGCATTACCAAAATTTGATGTAGCATTCCATTTCTTTTATCATTCCATATTATACTTCCAGCTACAGTACTGCTGTTCATAACGTTAAATCCAATCATTCCTACTGCCAGAAATACATTGTAGGAAATAGTTTTGCCACCTATCACTATTTCATTCTCATTGATTAAGGAAGAATATACATATCCTGCCACAAAAATATAGACAAGAGGAAACAATATCTGCCAGATTAAAAAAATTTTGTCTACTACAGCTACTATATTTCTATATGTCAACATTATAACAGCAGAAAGCATATATTCGATCTGAAAGCAGTAAAGAAAGAGTTCAATATTAAATAATCACAATTGTAATTTAGAATTAGCAAAAAAATGAAAGGAAAAGAAAAATAAAAAAGGTCTTGCAATGAAAAGTAAAATAATGTTATTATGAACTATTCTAATATCCTTTAAATATCATCAATATCATTATATTTTATTTATTATGAGAAATTATTTTTGACTAAAGTATTTAGTGGCTTTAAAGTATTCATACTAAGGACATTCAAACTTTCAGGGACATGTGTACAAATTTTTATAAAAATAATTATAAGAACGAAAAAGGAAATAATGATAATAGGTCCTATCATCTCTGTTGTTACTTATATAAATCACATTATTATATCAATTAGCAAAAATCAATTAGAAAATCAACAGCAATATCATGAGTTTGACGATTGAATTAATTGTAAGAATATTTATCAAAACTGGTAATAGTTATTCATAACACTACGATAATAATATGGCAGTTAATAAGTTACTAATATTGTTAAAGATTGGAGAAAGACAATAAACAATGATTTCATTATTGAGTTGAAAGAAGATAGTAAATTTATCTTTAATAAACAAACCTATCCATACGTCGAGATTTTTTAAACATTGAAAAAAAAGAAGTAATTTTACAAAATTTGGATTATTAATGGAAAACCAAAAGATAGAAAAAAAATATTTTTAAAAGTATATTTTATGATGAAAATACTTTTATTTTTTTATAACTATTTATTTATCTACTTATTTATAGAATTTAACTCTAAGCAACTCATAGAGTTTTGCAGCATCACTATCGCTTATTATCAAAACTATTTCGCTGGGAGTAAAAAATGCATCATGTAATAAAATTTGATTATTGTATAGGATGTTTGATATCATAGATAACAATTGGTATGTTTTTCTAAACTCCTTTCCTTGCCAAGGAAGAGAAATGGTAATCATTGATACTCCTTCTTTTATGCTGCTAGGATCAACAATATTTTGAAAGTCTATTACTAAGGATCTTTTTTATTTCACTGATATTTTCTATAAATAATTTTATATGATTTTTTGATTGAAATATATTAAATCGAATATCCGATTCTCTATCAAATAAATCAAAAATCTTTTCAATATTTTCCATCTCTTTATCAAATTCCACATCTAGTATACCTCCGGTTAATGATATTCTTGCACCAGTTATGCTTTCTTTTTCATCTCGAGATATTTCGAGTTCTTCCTCACTTTGTTGTTGTTGTATTGTGTCTGCTATTCTCTTTATAGAAACAACTATTGTGTTGATATTGACCTCAGCGCCTATTATTTTTTCAACTTCCGGTTTTATCTTTATAGCTAGAGCAGTATAATTTGCAATTCCTAACTTCAAAGAATTAATATAAATAGAATTAGAAAAAAGAATATCCCTAATGGCTCTTGATACACTTGGTACATTGGAATACATAATTTTATTACATGATGAAATATACATTTCAATAATTAATTTCTATTGCATAATTTTTACATTTTTTATCGAAATTAAATTATCTTGTAAAATTAATATCATGATCAACCATATTTTAGTCTAAATCTAGCGTATTGAGAGAACAAAGTATATGTAAATAGTAGATCATAATATAGTAGTATTATAAAAGACATTTTCATATTCTATTTGATTTATAGATATCCTTTTTTTCTTGTAAAAGGAAAATAATTTTTTATACTTTTATGTTGGAATATTATTTGAATTTAATCTGCTGATGCTATAATTTTCATATATTTATATGTATAATTATTTTTTTGTGAAATAATTTCTATTTTACAAGTCTTTTCTTAATGAATCATGAAAGATTGAATTTATCATTGTATAAAATAAATAATTTTAAAAATGAAATAAACCATTTTTTTTACAAAAAAAGAGAAAAAAATGAAGATTTTTTTATAACTCATCGTTCAAAAAATTCTTTACCATAGAAACAGGTCATCTATTAATTGTTGAGCCTCAGGGTCATTTTGCTGTTGGTGATGCTTTTGACTTTGAACCTTTATAGATTTAGAATTTGTTGCTTTCATCTTCTGTTGGTCATTATCAGTAGTTTTTAGTTGTTGTGGAAGTTTTTGCTGTTTTTCTAGTTGTTGTGGAAGTTTTTGCTGTTTTTCTAGTTGTTGTGGAAGTTTTTGCTGTTTTTCTTGTCCAGGGTTTTGTTGTATTTGTTGTTTTATTTCTTCTATTTGTTGTTGTTGTTGTTGATCAATACTTTGTTGTTCAACTACTGTATTTTCTTGACTAGTTGCTTACTTGGGCTGTGGTGGATATGGGAATAGAACTGGCAATAGTGATTCTTCAAAACAATCAAAAAGAGCTATCGCAACACTCTTTATATCTGATTTATCACTTAATGCTTCAAGTACTTTCTCTTCGATATAGCCTAATGCCTCTTGAGGCGTTACATCTGCTCCTGTGTTATGCCTTAGCTTATCCAAATACTTGAGAGCAAGTTCTAGTTGCTTACAAATTTCAAATACCTGTGCTGCATCTTTTGGATTATTGTTGAACTATTGGTAGACATTCTACTCCTCGGAATGGATTAACTGGACCTTCATCTTTACATCCTTCTGTAGGTGGTTCATCAGCACCAAAGTTAACTCCATTTATCGCAGTAGCCAGAGCCTTGATGAGGATAAGTAGTCTTGTTGATTAGTTCCAGGTTGGCTATTTAAGAAATTTAACCAATATTTTATACATTCTTCACATAGTAATTCTGGATCGGCATGAATCTTAACATTACATGCCCTTGGATCTGCTACATAGAAACCTTTGAATGGTCCTCTTTTACATTCAAATTTCTGGCCTTGTGGTGAAGGCTTGTTATTATCCTTTTTTTTAGAACCCGCAAAGGATTGCAGTTTTTCTTTCTCTTCCACCGCAGATGCTTGCATTGACATGCTCATAGAGGCTGCCAAAAAAAGCATAACTACTAAAGAGAGACCTAATATAGTTGACTTGTGCATTGACCTTGTTTATCATACTTAAATATATGTGAGATAAGATGCATTGTTCTTATAATATGATGAAAAAATTTCATGTAATAAAACAATATATAAAAAAATTTAAAATGTTATCCTATAATTATAATATGATAAAGTAAAACTAATAATAGTTCTCATATATGTACATTAATTTATTTTCATGATATATATTTAGTAATATAATTATCATGTTAACTTCTAGTTTATTATAACTAATAATAATAGAATAATAATAATACAAAAATAATAAAATATAAAAAAGATATATAGTTTGATAAGGAAATTTCCTATTATCTGAATACAAAATACATATACATTTATTAATCTACTCTTATCGAAATTAAACTTTCTAGTATCATAAAATAATACCTGCTTTGAGTTTTCTTATAAATTTTTTTCATTAAATTGAATAATTTTTCTAGATCATTAGTAAATATTTAGAAATATAGCTTCTTATTAAGTTCCTTTTTATTATAACAATTGAACAAGGAAAGAAGGAAAAATATCCATCTTTTAGACAATAATATATGTATTCAAAATGATCTCTTTTGGAATGAAATTACAACTATTTTATCAAATTAAAAAATGGGCAGAAAAGACAATAAATCTTTCAATTATTTTCCTTATACAAAAGTAATATATAGAATAAAATATTTCTGTCTTTTGTAAATGAATAATGTCAATAGAAAATAATGTTTCCAAGAGAAAGAATAATGATATTACTCATTCTACTTGTCATAGAAGATTTCAGCATGAATTCAATCCTTTTTAGACATATAACATAAAGTATTATATATAAAATAAGTTTATTTTTTATGATATTTTAAAATCCCATTTATTTTGGCTATTTAGTTTTTTCGTTTCTTCTTTCATTTTTATTCTCTTTCTCCTTCTCCTCCTTCTTTTTCCTTCTTGTTGTTTTTGCAACACTTACCGTTTGGTATATTATGTCCATGAGGACAAAATCTAGGATGTTTTAACAATGTACACAATGCATCAGTAAATTTTGTCTTCATATGATGTTCTATTCCGCATACCATTTCTTCATCTATCTCTATTTTTAATGCATCATTCATCATCACCTCGAGTAATCTCGTATTTCGGATCATCTGTTTTCCTATTCTTTCTCCCCGTTGGGTCATCTGCACTAAATTTCCTTTTGCATAAAAGACAAGATTTGCACCATTGAGTTTATGAAGCATTTGTACGACAGAAGGTTGTTTTACATTTAGCAGTTTTGCAATTGAGCTTACCTTGACTTCCTGTCCCTTTTCACGAATGAACCATATTGCCTTTAAATACATCTCAATATGTTCAGATTCAGCAGTACCCAGGTACAATGCTTCTTCACTTACCGTCTCTGATGAAGGTGTGCTCAAAGTCCATATGATCCTATCTGATTCTATCTATTAACTTTATCCTGTTCAATTAAATTGAAGGAAAATGAACTAACTTTAAATCCCTCATTATTTGAATAAACTTTTGATGTATAAAATTAATCAGATTACCGTTTTGGGTTCAGGCATTATGGGTCATGGAATAGCACAAATCTCTTCTATGGCAGGATATAATGTAGTTCTAAGAGATATTGAACAATCATTTTTGGATAAAGCAATGGATAAAATAAAATGGTCAGTAAACAAATTAGTAGAAAAACAAAAGATAAATGATACACAAGCCCAACAAATAATTAACCGCATCCATCCTATTGTAGATTTAGAGCAATCTCTAAAAAATTCAAATATGATCATAGAGGCAGTTCCAGAGGATCTTAATTTGAAAAAGAAGGTATATGAAGAAATAGAAAAATTTGCAACAGATAGACATGATTTTTGCATCAAATACCAGCACTCTACCTATATCCGAGATATCAGCTTTTACAACAAGACCAAACAAATTCATTGGTCTACATTTTTTTAATCCTCCACAATTAATGCCTCTTGTAGAAATTATTCCAGGATATAAGACTAACAAAGAAATAACAGATTTAGCTATAAACTTTGTACAAGAGGTAAAGAAAACCCCTATAGTGTGTAAAAAAGATGTCGCAGGTTTCATAGTCAATCGAATCTTCATACCATTAGTTCATGAGGCTGCATATTGTCTTGATAGATCAGGTGCATCGATGGTTGAGGTTGATTCTGCATCAAAATATAAAATGGCGCTGCCAATGGGTATTTTTGAACTCGCAGATTATACTGGACTTGACGTAATACATAAAGCAACTTTTGAAATGTATTCTCGAGATAAAAAGGTAATATTTCCTCATCCAAAAATTCAAGAATTATCTGAGAAAAAAGAATTAGGACAAAAGACAGGTAAAGGATTCTATCAGTACCAAGGTGAAAATTATGAAAGAGTACAATTGACAGAAGAATTGGCTGAAAAGTTTGATCCAATCCCTTTGATATCTGTTGCAGTCAACAATGCCTCATGGTTAATTTCTAACGGAGTATGCGACAGAGAAGAGCTGGAACAAGCCTTGAAGTTAGGAATGGGATTAAAAAGAGAACTATTTGATACTGCGGAAATATTTGGAATAGAAAATATAATAAATACACTAAAAGATCTCAGTCCAAATTTGGAATGTTCTATGAACCTGACAAGTATCTACTATCATTACAAAAATAATAATGCCTAAAAAAAGAAAACAATATAATTTTTCTATTACTTTTTAATATTTATTTTTATTTGACACTGCTATGGTTATTATTAATAATATCTTCAACTGCTTTTTTTGGGCTAGTCGTTTTTAATCATTATTCTTTTTCGTTCATCTAAAAATTTTCCGCCGTATCCATCAGCAATGCCACCACTTCCACTAATTGCTACCATCTTCTTTTTTAGCATATATCCCACACTTACCTCTATTAAAGTTCCTACACCTCCACCTACTATGATATCCATCAACAGAAGTAGCAATAATAAAATTTCTGCTATATCCTATTCCTGTTGGTATGACAATGTCACAATATTTATTAGCTAAATCAAAATTACCTTGAGGAAGTATTCCGATAGTTGTACCTTCATTGTCTTTTGCTCCTTTGCATGCAGATTCCATGACACCTCCAAGACCCCCACAGATTAAAACAGAACCAGAAAGAGCTATTTCCTTTCCAACTTCATATGCGATATTTTTTGCAATATCTGTACACCAATCTTCATTGTATCCTATCACTGCAATCTGAGTTTTACGCATTAAAGATGGATACTATATGTTACTTAAAATTTTTTGGCATTCTGTATTGATAACTTACATTTTCTTCTATGACTATCAAAATTTATTCTATGATGATGATCAGAATAAATAACAACTTTCTAAAATTTTAGTATAAAGAAAATAATATTGATATTGTATTTTCTTATACATAGTTATTGTAGAATTAAATTGTTTCATAAATATAATAGTCTATTCGGACTAACGGCTATTACTTTTATTATCATTTTTTTAAAACATAATAGCATACAATTTCTTGATTATTTTAAATTATTTTAAGAATGTATATTATATCTAAAATTAATAATCTATATAAAAAAAGTAATAAAGAAACGAATAATAACAAAACCAAAAATTAGATAAACTTAATTATACCATATTATGTTAAATTATAGATACAATAAAATAGATCATGATTTGTTATTCATGTTTCCAATAGTCTACATAAACAAATAAATAATTTAAATTAGAAATCTTAAAAGATGGACATATAATGACGCTATTACTCCATTAGCATGAGTGTTGGACTAACAGGAATTCAGACTATAGAAGTGGTATACCACTTAGCATATGTTAGCTGACACCTTCTAACAAGTAGTTCCTCATATGAAGATGAAATCTTTTTGTTCTCAAGTATGTAGATATTTTAATTATGAAATCGGTAAATGATGAATAGTATTGTAGAACTAGAAGATTGTTCGGCTATATGCCATATTTCTTCCAGTACCATAAATTCTGGAGATGCTGTCGGTAGATATACTGGAACCAGACTATCTTTATTATCAAAATATTTCAGTACCTTTTTTGATTTGTGATGCTGTTTTGCCTTATCAAGGAACAGATAGCATTTTGGAAATTTTCTGTGAATATGTTTTAGATAATCAAGAAATGTGGTTGCATTAAACCAGTCATACTGTCTAAACAATTGCTTTCCTTCTCAGCTGGTTGCACCAAACAAGACTGATTCTTGATGAGATTACTAATTCTTATAACAGGTCTTTCATCTTTCTCTTATCCATACTTCTCGGACAAGTGAATCATAGAAGAAGAAGAAAGAAGAATGATTCGTCTATGGATATAGCAGTAAATTCATCTTTTAGATTATCCATTATCTTTCTTGCTCTTTTTTAAAACGTTCATTCTCTTCTTTGGATGCAGTATTTACATGTATCCCTTTTTTGGTACTTTTTGCTTGGATCCCCACTTGTGCATTAGTCTGTAAATGTGGGTATAATGGTATCTTTATTCCACCACTCTTTTTTACAATTAAATCTCTACCTGTTTAGTAGTCCATCCTTATTTTCTGGATGATAATTCTATTTTTATCTCATATACTGTTTCTTCTGATTTATCCGCAGGTCTACCACTATTTGTTCTGTTTTTTCATCCTTCTATTCCTTCTTCTCTCTATCTCTTTAACCAGTCAGATGCCCATGTTTTGCTTCTGTGAAGATCTCTGGCTACCTGTGCAGGAATCTGTTTATCGTATACTACATTTAAAACAAGTAGCATTTTTTCCTTTGCATTAGCATCATTTTCAGATCTGTATAGTTTTTCAAATCTTGTTTTTAATACATTTCTAGCGATCAATAAGATATATCATGTTAAAAGTACAAGCTAATAGCTATTGCTATATAAAATGTATAACCTGATAGTAAAATAAAGTCAGTATACTTTTGCTAATTAGTATAGATGAACAACTCTATTAGTTAGCTCTCAGAACTAGAACAATATACGTCAACTGGTAATATTCTAAATGATTCAGTAACTGACCTGTGTTTGTGTAATATTGTGACTGCTGCAAATATAAGTCCAGAGTGAACCGACTTGGAAGTTGTACATATGATGATATCTCTAATAATTGTAATGATCCCTCAAGCTTTGAAGATAAATGTCAATAATGTGTTATTTAGCAATGATGAACACTACAGGAATACAACAGGATGAAGCTGCAGGTGGTTTGATAGAGAGATCAACTGATACCATCTTTATAGTTTGAGGCCAAATAATAATTTCTGAATTCAATACTTTACTAACTAATGGTAGTCTCAATCCTCACAAAGAACGCCTGTAAATAACACTTTTGATTGTCTTTAGATAATGCAGAAGCATATATGTCGTCATCATTGCAAGCACAAAACAGCATCATTGCAGGAATCTTCTATAACTATAACTATGAGAACTGAACTAAATATGAACATTCGTTCCAATGATTACTTACGGATTATTCCCATAATTTTTTCTATTTTTCTGCAAAAGTATAGAATATCAAATTTTATTGGTTACTAGAGATTGATTAACTTGGATTAATTTTAAAGGTAATACCTGTACATTTGGAGCAAAAAATAAACACATGATATCTTATTTTATACATATTTAGTGCGTAAATATAATCCAATAGACCTAGCATCAAGCGATAAGAAAAGTAGTATATATTTTCGTAATCTTAGATGGAATGGAAAAAGAATATGTCCTAGATGTAGATATAGACTTCTATATTATCTGAAATCAAATAGGTATGGCTATAAACGTTGCAGATATAATTTTAGTGAATTTACAGGTACATATCCCTCGGACAGAACAAGAACATCGCTTAGCAATATCATACACTTGCTTTATCTATTTACATTAGGAGTACTTGCATATAGAATTAGATTTTATGTATCATGTGATCTATCAACAATAGAAAGAACATTTCGATTATTTAGACAAACGATATATGATAAATCGCTACAACAACTACATGAATTAAAGTTATCTGGTGAGATTGAAATTGATGAAGCATTATTTGGTGGTTATAGAAAAGGTGGCAAGAGGAGGATGGGGTGCAATTGAGCACAAAAATCTAGTATTTGGTATCTACAAGAGAAATGGAATTGTTATTACATTTCCAGTATCTGATAGAAAACATGAGACACTTATTCCCTTGATAAAACAATATACCAAGAAAGGATCGTTGTACTATTCTGATGACCATACTGCATATGCAATGTTGAATATGATTGGAAAACATCAAGTCGTTGCACATGTGGAAGAGATGAATATGTAAGAGAAGATACCCATATTAATGGAATTGAAGGATTCTGGAGTTATGCCAAGACATGGTTGTATCATTACAGGGGAGTACCTAAACAGTATTTTCATGTATATCTAAAAGAAATAGAATTCAGATTCAATAACAGGGAGAAGGATATTTTCTATGAATTATCAAAATTAATGATAAAATCTGCTCCAACTATGTAGGTATTACCATTTTAAAAGTTATTGGAAATATTAAAAGGAAATCCGAGTCTGAAAGATCAATGGTTTTAATATTATTTGAAATATTTATTTAATGAAGAAAAATTACT
>CAWIYT010000024.1:0-82595 GCA_963840085.1 uncultured Nitrososphaerales archaeon | reverse complement strand
TATATAGAAAGAATTAAAATTAACTAATTAATAACCTAAAAGGTTGAAAGAAAAAATTGCAGTTCTCGCCATAACAAAAAATGGTATTAAAATAGCTGAACTTATCAAAAAAAATATTGTAAATGCTAAGATCTATGTTCCAAATAAATTTTATTATGAAAATTCTGATATCGTTTGGTTTAATAATCCACCTCAGAAAAAAATAGCAATCTCTTTAAAACAAATGATGCTCTTATATGCATTTTTTCTTTAGGTGCAGTAATACGATTAATTTCAAATCTTCTAGTAGATAAAAAAACAGATCCCGCTGTTTTAGTTATCGATGATAGAGCAAATTTTGTTATTCCAGTACCTTTTTCGGACATTTAGGAGGGGCTAATGCCTTGTCTCGTTATGTTTCTTCTTTTCTTAATTCTATACCGGTGATAACCACGGCTGCTGACGTTAATAAGACCATTAGTGTTGACTTAATTGGTAATGAATTAGGTTGGATTATAAATAACTATGAAAACGTAACAAAAGTATGTGCTCATATGGTAAATGATGAAAAAATTGCAATTTTTCAAGAGACTGGAGAGAGTAATTGGTGGGATATAGATAAGCTACCAGAAAATGTTGTTATTATTAAAGATATTGATAATATGAAAGACGCTTCTTTTAAAGGTGGAATAGTTATTACAGATAGAATAATTACTGATAACGCAATTCTATCTAAATCAGTAATTTATCGACCTAAAACCTTAGTTATTGGTATAGGCCTTCATTGGGATACAACAAAAGAAGAAATACTCAATGGTATTAGAAATATTTTTGATAAATATGGTTTGAGTTTTGATTCAGTTAAAAGTCTTTCTTCAATTAAAAAGAAAATTAGGATAAATGGATTGGATGATTTTGCTAAAGAGTTTAATATTCCTTTATTTCTTTATGAAAAGGAAGAATTACAACAACTGTCAGTTCCCAATCCTTCAGAGACAGTTAAAAAATTTGAGGGAATAGCAAGTGTTGCTGAAGCTTCATCTATTTTGTGTTCTCACGGAACCTTATTGATCCCAAAACAAAAATTTCCTCCAAATTTAACTATAGCCGTATCACGAGTGAATTTTAAATGAGAAAAGCATTTTTGATAATAGATAGAGGTAGCAAAGAATATGAGGTACAGGAAGAATTATTCCTAATATCACAAAAAGCTAAAGAAAAAGGAGGATATGTTTATTCAAATTATTGTTTTTTGGAAGTTATACCTCCTTATATTGAAGAAGGAATTAAAAATTGTATAAATGAAAAGGTTGATTTGATAACTGTAATGCCTTATTTTCTTTATCCTGGAATGAAATTAAAGGATGCTGTTAAAAAAACTGCAGAAATTACTAAGAAATTAGGCCTAAAATTGGTTATTACAAAACCTCTCTGTTATTCAGAAATGCTTTCATCAGTAATCAGGGATAGATTAACAAAATTAAAATCCGATAATCTTATCGAATTTAAGGATATAGAATGTGACGTTCTTGTTATAGGTCATGGAAGCTCAGATAGGAGAGCAAGAGAGGCCTTTATCTTTACCATCAAGAATATCGCACAATTCTATAAAAATGTTGAATTTTGTTTTCTTGAATTAGATGAACCGAATATAGAAGAAGGAATTAATTCTATTATTAAAAAAAATCCCAAAGTAATATTGATAATGCCTTACTTTTTACATAAAGGGATACATATAAAAAGTGATGTGAGAAAAGAAATCAGAAACGCATTGGAAAAGCATCCTTTTTCAAATATTCTTATTGCAGATCATATTGGAGTTGATGAAAAAATGGTAAAACTTGTTTTGGAACGAGCAATTGAAGTTGAAAAAAGAATTGTCTAAAGAAGAAATAAATGAAAATGCTGAAAAGAGATCAATGTCTTTTAAATCTTTTGATATAGAAAAAACCAGCTTTGAAATTATAGACAAAGAGGTTGGAACACATAGTTATGATAAAAACTATGAATGGAATATTGTTAGAAGAGTAATTCATGCAACAGCAGATTTTGACTTTGCTAATAAAGAAAGACTGTTGTTTAATAATGATGCTATTAAATTTGGCTTCCTAGCAATTGAAAATAAATGTAACATTATTACCGACGTAGAGATGGTACAGTTCAGGCATTTCAAAAAATTCCCTTACAAAACTCAATTTAAAATGTATTTGTAATATTTCTGATATTAATGTCATCGATGACGCTAAAAAACTTAATAAAACTAGAGCTGAAATGGCTATGCGGAACTTGGCAGAAGAAATGAATGGAGGAATAATTGTAATAGGGAATGCGCCTACTGCATTATATGAAATCATTAAAATGATCAAGGAAAAAGGTAACCAATCCCTCACTAGTAATTGGAGTACCCGTAGGATTTGTTTCTGCAGTCGAATCTAAAATAGAACTCTCTAAAACTACTATCCCTAATATTACTAATATTGGTAGAAAAGGAGGAAGCTCAGTTGCATGTTCAATAATAAATGCATTAATGTTATTGTATCTTTATAGATTGGAATAATGCGTTTGTTACATATGCGTCAAGATTAGAGCAAATGTTAAAAACGTACTAAGTTATTAATTTACATATTGAAAGAAATTGCTACTGAAATCCAAATAAATTCTCGACCAGAAACTGTATGGAAAATACTTACTGATTTTAAAAATTATTCCCAATGGAATCCAATAATTATAAAAATAATAGGAGAACCTTCCATAGGTAATCAATTAGAAATTCACGTAAATACGATAGGAGGAAAGAATAGAATTTATCATCCAAAAATTACAAAAATTACTCCTAACCATGAATTACGATGGAGGGGAAAATTCTTTTCTTCAAAGATATTCTCAGGTGAAAGAATTTTTCTAATTAAAAAACTAGCTGATAATAAAGTCAATTTTGTCAATAAAGAAATATTTTCAGGAATAGGTCTTAAGTTAGTTTCACAAAAAACGGCAGATGATATTTTAGCCAGTTTTAAAAAAATGAATGAAGCATTAAAAACAACTGTAGAACAATAATAAAATAATACCTTGATCTTACTAAAACTACTTTGATTAACACTTATTTTAGTGCTGTTACCTTAACAACAGATCTATGGCTATGAATGCCATATTCTGACATGTTATGCTATTATTATTATTAAGATTTGTCAGAAACAGGAGTCCACTATTATAATTATATTGTATTCTTTTTATATTTGTATTTTCTTGGTTTAAGCCTACGTAATACAGCATCAAAGGCATTGGATATATTTAAGGACAAGAATAAGAAAAGTTATATGTTTGTGTGTTATGGAATTGGATTCAAAGGTTTAGTTCTTCTCTTATATCTACAAAAGGAAAAGAATCTCTGCATTCATAATTGATAAAACAATTATTCGCACCTGTTAATTTAAGGAAATAGATTTAGCTGTAAATGTCCTATTTCTAACCTAATGGCCTTTAGATTTTTTGAAAGAAATAGAGAGAACATCTACCTTTATTGTAATGTATTCTTTGTATTTGTATTTTCTTTTTGGTCTGAGTTTAAGAAATACATCTAATGCATTGGAACCTTTTAAGGATCAAAAAAGAAGTTATATTGTTGTATGGGATTGGATTCAATGATTTGGTTCATGTCAGATCTATAACAAACACAGAAGAGTTTCTGCATTCATAATAGATGAGACTATTATCCAGATTGGCAACAAACACTTCTGGTCGTCGATTTGTATTGAACCAGTACATAAAACAATCTTGGGAATCTACATTTCAGAGGAGAGAAATATGCTTGTAGCAGAGAACTTTCTTCATTCTCTGTTAGATAAATATAGTAGACATACTATTTACACTGATGGTGGTACTTGGTACACTCAATCATGTAACTTTTTACATTTAAACATAGATTGCATTCTCCTTTAGAGAAAAGTCTTATAGAAAGAGTAATGCAGTATTTCAAAGACAGAACTGAATCTTTTGATGATTATTATCCTCTTATTAATAACAAAAAGAGAAATTGTAATCTACAACATGTATATAATTGGATCAAATTATTCCTTTATTTATATAATGCAAAAATCAGAAACACAATTCCATTCAAAATTGGAGATGAAATAGTCTTAACTTAACAGGGCTAATTATTCAGATAGAAAGTCAGTAATATTTCTGCTGGTTATGGATTGCAATTGAACCAATTCATAAAACTATATTAAATCTTTTGCGTAATTAGGAAGGAATCAAAATATTCTGAAAATTAAATTAATTTTTATAAATTTTATAAATTTAATAACATTATTCTCTTTTATCTTAGATCAGATATGTAATATTTTACATGGTTATTAATTACGCAATAGATCTATTAAATCAACAGATATTAAAATATTAAATAATAAGATTTGAAATATGTTCTAAAAAATGATCGAAATTGTTCAATTAATATAATTTTTTGGGCTTTATATAAATATTAACTATGGATATTTCCCACATATTTTGCCATTAAAATCGAACATAATTACAACAATTTCTATCGATTTATTTGAATGATTATACATTTCCGAATAAACATATCTGCATATTAAATCGAAAAAATTTTTGACATTGTATTGATAGATTATTTCAGAAACATGTCTAGCAGTATTGGCTTTTCTTATCTCATTAATAATTTCTTTAGAATCAACACACTTAGAAGCTAAATTAGCCATGAACTCTATACTAACATGTGAACCTCTTACATGAGTTTGTTTTATTCCCATAGCCATTTTAGTTAATTTACCAATAAATCCAGCAATAATAATTTTTTTTATGCTTCTATTTGTACATTGCTTAATTGTATATCCAGAAAAATCCCCCATTTGAATAAATGCATAGTCAGGAAGATAATCATATATATTTTTGATAAAATCTTCACTTCTACCACCAGTTGTTAATACAACAATATCAGTACCAAGCGAAATGGCAACATCAAGACTTTGTCTAATTGACGCTGCAAAGGAAGCTGTAGAATAAGGAAACACGATTCCTGTTGTTCCTAAAATAGATATTCCTCCAACTATTCCCAATCTTGGATTATCTGTTTTTTTTGCTAATTCTTCTCCTTTAGGAACAGATATAATAACTTTAATACCGTTTTGATGTAGTAAAGATTTTGCTGAATCGGAAACAGCATATTCTATCATTTTTTTTGGTACAGGATTAATTGCAGCACTTCCTATTTCCAGTCCAAGTCCTGGTCTGGTTACTCTTCCAACTCCAATTCCCCCATTAATTTCAATTATTCCTTTGTTATTGGTCAAAGATACCGTAGAGCATATTTCTGCTCCATGAGTTACGTCGGGATCATCTCCCCCATCTTTTATTACTGCGCTAGTAACAGATTGATTATCTTTATTAATTCTAGTCCAAGCAATTTTTAATGTAGCAATTTTACCCTTGGGAAGAAAGACTTCAATTGTATTAAATATTTGAGAAGAAATAAGTGTTAATAGCGCAGCTTTGGTAGCTGCAGAAGCAGAAGTGCCAGTAGTATATCCTGTTCTCAGTAGGCCTCTTCTTCGTTTTTCTAATATTTCTAAAGGAAGTTCTTGTTCAGATTCTATTTCTGCCAAATCAATATCATCTTTAATTGAATCTTTGTTGATATTGGGATTAGAATTTTTATTCATAATTTTCATCTACATAATTGTATTATTAATTTACATATATGATATAAATTTTCTCTATGTGAAAAAGATATATTATAATAACATAACAAAATTTTTGCAAATTCAATAGTCTCCAAATACTAATAAATAGAAACACATTTTATTAATAGTTAAAGCTTGTGAATTTAAATTGTCTTCATTAAAAGAATCTGCAAATATAGTTAGAAATTTAGGAAACCTAGAATACCAAATTCTCAAGATATTTGTTTCTTCTATAAAACATCATGAAATAATAAATAATCAAGAAATTGTATCTTATTCTAATTTACATAAAGATAGGATAGAGTATGCCTTAAAGAATTTATTAAAATTAAAATTAATATCAAAAACAGAAAAAGGTTTTAAATTGGTTACAGCAGGTTTAGACGTTTATGCATTAAAAATATTGGTAGATTCAGAAATAATATTTGGAATAGGCAATCCTCTAGGGATTGGCAAGGAATCAGATGTAGTAGAAGCAATATCAGAATTTGACCAAGATAGAGCTGTAAAATTTTTTAGAATTGGTAGAATAAGTTTTAGAGATACCAAGAGAAAAAGATCTATTGAAAAAAGAAGAAATATTCACAATTGGTTATTGATAAATATTGAAGCTGCCAAAAGAGAATATGATTTTTTAGTTAAATTAAAAGAGACAAAAATGAATATTTCTACTCCTTATTTTAGATCTATGCATTCAATAGTAATGTATAGAATAAATGGAGTTCGGTTAGTCGACTATAAACATTTACCAAATCCTAAAGAGATTCTTAATAAAACATTTGAACAAATAAAAATAGCCTATAAAGAAAATATTATTAATGGTGATTTAAATGAATATAACATTATTCTTGATGAGAATAATGAAATTTGGATAATTGATTGGCCTCAAGCAGTCACTTTGGATCATCCAAATGCAGAGTTTCTTATTAAACGCGATATCCAGAATGTAATTAGATTTTTTAAAAGAAAATATGATTTACAAATCGATGAAAATTATTATATAGAATACATCTTGCAAAAATAATATGATTGGATTGCTTAAATAATAAGAGAATCGCTGTTATTTCTGAATGTTTCAGCTACTAATTAACAAAGGATTTTCATAAATCTTTCCTTTTTTGTCTTTGTTCTATTATTATGAATAAACTCGAATGTTTTTGAATATGTCTGTAAATTGGACCTGTTTATGCCCATGAACTTTCTTATCCATATCTGATACAAGTTACTTCTGCATTCACAGTTATTCACGTGTACAATACCATTTGCATATTCTTTCTGCGAATGGATTACACTTCTGTGTACGAATCCATGTTCTTCCAATTGGTCATATGCCCTATATTCATCTGTAAATATGGTGGAACCATATTCAACTCTGGTACAGACAATATCTAAAGAAGTGACTGTAGTAAAGGAACATCAAAATATGTCATTCCGTTCCTTCTTTGATGAATACACGTAATCATTGGATGATCCTTGTAAAATGTCCCTCTACCTCTCCAAGGCTTTAGCCCTCTTTTCCGAGGTTTTCTTCCTGCTGTTTTTATTATCTCATCATGATATGATCTTCCTTTCAATCCTGCCTTGATATAGAATTCATCACCCTCGACCTTACCATCGAGTTTAGCGTAAGAAGAAGAAATTTTTTCCATAACTGTTCTGATAAATCTGTAGCATCTTGGATATGGTACCACTACCTCAAGCGATATCTCTCTTATTGAACATCCAGGCCAGAGTACAAAGTATAGATACATTACCAGAAACCAAACCTTCAATGGTGTATGCGAATAATGAAATACTGTACTTGTTTTGTCATTGAATCCTCTTTCACACTGCTTGCAAAAGTACTTCTGATATGATCTGTAAAGACCATCCTTCTTTATGTTATTAGACTGGCAACGTGGACATATTACATAGTCATTCCATCTAATCTTTCTCAGTAAACTGGTACACCAATTTTCATCAGGAAGAGATGTGGTTAAAGTAAACACATCTTAATTAGGTGTTATCCAGCTTTAAGCTTGGCTGAAACATTTGTCAATAAGAGCGAAGAGAATTGACTAAAAAATAAAAAAATTAAGTTTTAATTCACTTATTTTAATAAATAGGCCTTATCAATTTTTTCCCAAGTAAAAGAAGGATCGTTTCTTCCAAAATGACCATAGGCTGCAGTCTTTTTATAAATAGGTTTTTTTAACGACAAAGTTTCAATTATCTGTGACGGACGCATATCAAAGTTTTTTTTAACTCTATTCTCTATTTCTTCTTGTTCAATTTTGCCAGTACCAAAAGTATCAACCATAACAGAAACAGGTTCAGCCATTCCTATAGCATAAGCTATTTGAACTTCACATTTTCTAGCTAATTCTGCTGCTACTATATTTTTTGCAATATATCGTGCCATATAACACGCAGATCTGTCTACTTTTGATGGATCCTTTCCAGAAAATGCACCTCCACCATGCCGTCCCATACCACCATAAGTATCTATTATTATCTTCCTTCCTGTAAGTCCGGTGTCAGCAGAAGGACCTCCCAAAACAAATCTTCCGGTCGGATTAATTATAAATCTTGTTCTGCTATCAATCCATTCTCCGCAAGTAGGTCTAATAACCTTCTTTATAAGCTCTTCTCTTAATTGTTCAAGTTCAATATCTGGTGAATGTTGTGTTGATAATACTACAGTATCAATTCTTTTAGGAATAGAATCTTCATAAACAACAGAAACTTGCGATTTACCATCTGGTCTAACCCAATCTAATTCCTTTCGTTTTCTTACCTCGCTTAATTTCATACAAAGTTTGTGAGCCATAATAATGGGTAATGGCATGAATTCCGGGGTTTCATGCGTTGCATATCCAAACACTAATCCCTGATCTCCTGCACCTTGATCTTTTACTTCTGTAGCAGTTACTCCTACAGAAATATCATCGCTCTGTTCATGGATAGAAGTAAGAACTACACAGCTATTACAATCAAATCCTAAATCTGCTCGATCATAACCGATTTCTCTTATAGTATTCCTAACTATCTTTTGAACATCTACCGATCCATTTGATGTAACCTCTCCTGCAACAAAAACAGTTCCAGTAGTTGTTAATGATTCAACTGCTACTCTAGAATTTGGATCCTGGATCAAATATTCATCCAATATTGAGTCTGATATTTGATCACAAATTTTATCAGGATGACCTTCTGTTACACTTTCAGAGCTAAATAAATATTTTGAAACCATTTCTAAAAAGAGACATCTTTAACTTGAGTAACTATAGATCTTTAATAAGCCTAATAAAGAGAACGTTATTTCCTCTAATAACTACTTTACCATAGTTTGCCAGCACATTTGGGCCTAAATATTCTTCAGCATTAACAAGAATAAGATTCATGTATGAATCAACATTACTCATTATTCCTTTGTATTCAATTTCACTCTTTAATCTCACTGCTACCCTCTGATTTAGGGATTTCTGTAACATAGTTAATGGTCTTTTTGGTTGTTGAGAACTTGAATTAGCTGACAATGTCAATATATCACTGCAATTCAATTTCACATATAGCAGAATAAAAAGGTTCCTTTATGGTTAAATAATTATAGCATATATTTTCAATAGTCTTATTGGATCTTTTATCTACTGGCTCATCACATTTAGATCAATTTCTTCATGGAGGAATTCGCACTGGAATGATAACTAATATCCTTGGAGAGAGCGGAGCAGGAAAATCTCAGTTTTGTTTTACTATTTGTGCAAATTTGTTAAAAAAGAATAAAAATGTCAATATAATTTTTATAGATACTTCAGGTACATTTAGGCCTGAAAGAATTTTTGAAATAATTGAAGATCATTATTCTGATAAAATACTTAACAATATAAAATACTTTAGACCTTACTCTATAAAACACCAATTCGAAGCCATAAAAAAAATAAGTCAGATAAAGCCTAAATTAGTAATAATTGATACGATTACTTCTATAATATCTTTAGAAAGCAAAAATATATCTAGACATCTAATCTTAATGAAATTTATTCATGAATTAGCCCATTTAGCAATAAATAATAATTGTGCTATAGTAACCACTAATATGGTAAGAAATATTTTTTATTCTAATAAGAACAACAACAATACTACTAATAATAAAAGTATTAATCAAAAAATAGAAAATCAAAAAGAAATAAAATTGCAGCGAGAATTTATGGAAAAATCTGTAGCTCTTTCTGTTCATATTAAATTAAAATTTGAAATTTTAAGTATAACCAATAATATCTATAAGGCTTCCTTCCTTCAACCATTAATTAACGATAGCATCTTATTTAGAATAACTAAAAAAGGTGTAATTTAGAATGAGCTTAGATTTGTAGCTCTTTATATAAATTCCAAAATTTATCTCCTACATAATGCATATTATTAATTATATGACCTTTAGATAATGACATTCCCTTTTCACTATCACATAGTGATATTCCTACAGCTAATGGCTTTTGATGATCTTTATCTTTTACAATCACAATTTTATCTTTGAGAAATGATTCAAATTTTACAATTCCCGGACGTGCAATATTAGCACCATTGCAAACATATCTCACAGCTCCCATATCAATAAGAACATATGGAAATGATTCAACTAAATTATTATTTCCCAAAAATGGTAAAATAGCTTCATCAATTAAAACAGCGGCAAAATTATCTTCATGAATTAACAATTTTCTATTTTTTTCAATTTCATAAGCTTTGATATTTTTAATTTTTGGAATAGTATTTTCTGGCCAATTTACTAACAATTTATCTAATATGAATGAAGTTTCTTTTTTTGATAACATATTTATTTTCAAACTATATCTTTAACCCGTCTATATCATAATTTATCTTTAATTTTCTAAATATATAGAACTAGAGGAAATATTCAAAATAAAATAAATAATCATGATTTTCTTTTATTTAATGGTGTATACTCACAACCCATTGGGCCACAATATTTGCCTACATAAACTGCTTTTGGTCGATATAATGCAGGTTTTGGTGCTGCTTCTGCAAATTTTTCTTCAATAACATGTGCTACCCATCCCGAAATTCTAGAAATTGCAAAAATAGGAGTATTAAGGTCAATCGGAAATCCCATGCTATAATAGAGAGATGCACTATACAAATCTACATTAGGATAGATCGATTGTTTTTTAATTTCTGACATGTACTTTTTAGTATATTGTTCTATATCTCTAGTAATTTCATACCATTTGTAATTTTCATTTTTACACATAGATTTTGAAAGTCTTTCTAAAATATCCGCTCTAGGATCGGTTGTTCGATAAACTGCATGTCCCATTCCCATTATTCTTTTTCCTTCTTTTAGTTTATCTTTAATCCAATCTTCCACATTTTTTAATTCACCTATATCAAAAAGCATTTTCATAACTTGAATATTAGCTCCTCCATGTAATTCCCCTGATAGTGCTCCTAATGCACCGCAAATACATGCATACATATGTGCTCGTGTAGAAGCAATTTCTCTAGCTGCAAAAGTAGAAGCATTAAAACTATGTTCTGCATGCAATATCAAACAAATATCAAAAACTTTAGTTTCTTCAAGAGTCGGTTTCCGTCCAAATATCATATAAATAGTATTTGCAGAATGCGAAAGTTCTTGATCTGCTTCTATAACATCCAACCCCATTCTTATCCTATTCCATGCAGCAACTATTGTGGGAATTTTTGATATAAGAGATATTGCTCTTCTTATATTATCTTCTTTAGTATCTGAATAGATGTTTTCATCAAAATCAGAAAGAGAAGGAACACAAGACTGTATGACATCCATTGGTAGAGCTGTTTTTGGTCTATTTTTTAAATTTACAATTATGGAGTCTGGCAATTTTCTTGATTCTTTTAGTCTATTTGAAAATTCTTCTAATTGGGCTTTATCAGGAAGTTCTCCGAATAATAATAAAAAAGTGGTTTCTTCAAATGTAGAATGATTTACTAGATCTAAAATGTCATAACCACGGTAAATTAATTTACCATTTTCGCCATCAATAGAACAAATCTTTGTGTCTGCAACTTCAATATTTCGTAAACCAATATTTCTTGCGTCCAACTTCTAATTTATCATAATATTTGAGATTTATATATTAAAAGAATGCGAAAGTGAAAGAAGAACGGTTGTTCATAGGATATAGCCATTTATACTTTTATTGATTCTTCATTCTTTCCTCTGTTACTAATAATAAGAATATCTATACCATCTCCACTAGAAGCATCTCTTTGAATTGAGGATTTAATAGATTTAATAGCCAAATTTCGAGCATCTTCCTCATTCATTTTGGAATCATATTGTGCATCCAAGACACCTAAAGCCATTTCAGCACCAGAACCTACTGATGCATACTCATCAGGAAGTAAAGATCCCAGGGGATCAAGTGTATATATTTGAGGTTTAGTATCAAAGCCTCCAACTATAACTTGAGTCAACAATGGAAAATAACGTCTTTCAAACATAATTACGGACATTAATTTGGCAACTGAATTAGTAGGAAGATCCCGTCTGATTTCAAATTTGCGAATTTTGGATAATGCTGCTACTTGTCGAGCAAGTACATTCATATCGGCAACCATACCTGCACAAGCTGCTCCGACATTTTCAGTGAGAACAAAAGTTTTTTTAGTACTCTTATTTACAACGAAATTTCCAAAAGATACCCGTCTTTCAGATGCCAATAAAACACCATTATTAAAAGAGATTCCTACGGCTGTTGCGCCAGGAAAGTATTGGTAAGCCATTTGTGGTATATCAAATAATAGCCAGATTTAGTCTTTTCTATTAACTTTGACTTTAGTTTTTATTTTTTTCTACTATGAAGGTTATGAATTTTAATAGCTTCTCCAATAAGACGATTTTGTAATTCTAAAGCATCTTTTCCTTCTGGATGTTTCTCTTCAGCTATAGCTTCGGCTACTATTCTAATGATGTGTCTCAAAAGAAATTCATCTCCTCTTTCTGCTTCAGCTTTATAAGCTGAATTAGCTTTATTTACAAATACTACATTTTCATTAGTAAATCCATATCTAGAATCTGTTTCGTCTTCATAAGGTATTACTTTATATCCTATTTTTTTCAATGCGAAGGTTCGTTTAAGAGTCTTTATTTTTTTTACTTGCATTTTATCTGAATTTTCTGCAGTTTCCAAAACAGGAGAAATTTGTAAATTTTCTGCTGGATTGTAATAGGTAGGCTCACTCTCTGGATGAATAGTTTGATGTTCTAGTATACTAGTGTGAGCTTGTTGTCTAGTATTGGAAATTTCAATAGGTTTATGATCATATCTTTCATCTGCTAAGACTTTATTATCTTGAGTCTTAGATTTGGTAATAGAAATAGAGTTTACATTGGAACTATTCCCATTAGAAGGTGAAACTTTATCTTCGACTGTTTCATATTCTTCTTCTACTTCCACAGATTCCAGGTTCTCGATTACGGCTTGGCCAAGAACTTTATCTATTTCACGGTAAATACGTGACTCTTCTTTGGTTATTAATACATCTTCATATTGAGATAATTTTGGAATTACATCCTCAGCAATAAATTGTTTTACGAATTTGTTAAAATTATAATAAGCATCATCTTCTATTATAGCAGATTTATCTGCAAATCTAGAGGTTAGAGCGTCACATCTAATTAATCCTGTTATTCGATTTAATTTAGCATCAAATCCAAAGTGACTTCTTACAACAATGTGATTGCCAATCATTATACCTATTCCTTTTTCTTCTTCTGTTAATGGACGTCTTGCAACTACAATTTCACCTGTAATTTGATCATTGTCAAGATTTACTGGAATATGATATCCTTGTATTTCTTGTGCCTTTACTATATCAGAACCGTTAAAATCCCATTCAGTAAATTGATCTGCTTGTTTGATAAAAATTTGAAATAGTGGTTGTCTAAGAATTGCTAATTTACGTATTTCTTTAGACAACTTTAACGGATCAATATTCATCTTTACATTATTAAGCGATAACTCTGTCCCATTTCTAGAAAGTGGTTTCTCTTTTATCTCTTTTAATAAAGAATTACCAGTAAATAATTGGTTAAGAGAGCTTTCATCTATAACAAGGCATTTACTATAATTATCTTTCTTTGTTTTAATCTTCATACTTGCAAAGGATGTAAGAAATGATAATCTTCCAGTACCATATCGACCAGTACGAATTCTCTTTAATTTTGGAGATATAGATTCTATTTTTTTGTGAGGAGAGCCTAGTAATAGAAATTTTTCTATTCCTTCAGCATCCATGCCTGCATCGTCCTCTATTACTATAGACCCATTATTAAGAATGGTAATCAATACCTTTGTAGCATCTTCGTCAAAAGCATTTTCAACCAATTCTTTAACTATTTCAAAGGGAGAGATCCATGTCTTTGTGGCAAATTCCTTAAAAAATGATGGATGAACTTTTAATTGTATTGACATTATATAATAGTAAAAAGATTTTCTTGCCTTTATTTATTGTGTTGTTATTATCCAAAAGAAGGTAAGAAATTTGATAGATTTAGCATAAATTTATTGATGATTATAACCTTTTGATTTTAGAATCTCACTCAAACCATAGGCATTTGCTTGTGCTTTGTTAATTACTATTTCTACTGTGTCTTTAGAGACATATCCTGCTGTTGACGCTACATTTAGTGATTGTTGGTGTGCTATAGATAAAAGAGAACTCATAGTCTCTGGGGCAAAATAGACAATTTCTATTGCAAGATTTAAAGCAGATGAATAAGATTGCTGTAATTCTTTTATATATTCTTTAACATCAAGTTGCAAATCTTGTTCTCTAAATTGAAGGCCTTCTGAAATTGCATAATTGACTAGTACTCCTGCTTCAATTGGTTTTATATTTACTTTGGATAATAGAGAAGCAAGTTTTTGTGAAATTACTTCTCCTGATCTAGCCACTATTGTATCTTTTGTTACTGCAATACTACCTTGATCGATTTTAGTTGGAACTTTTGCTTCTTTAAATTCAGACAAAACAGGTCCTGGTGGAATTCCTGTATTTCCTGCAGGTATTGTTATATCCTTTGGTGCTATATCACCTCCTTTTGCAGGTAAAAATACTTTATTTTCTCCAAAAATTAAATTAAGTTTAAAAGGACTTAAATTTGTAAACAAAAGGGCACATTGACCTTCTAACTCTTTGCTTAAATCCTCAATACCAGCAATTCCTCTTACTTTCTCAAACGCTCTTTGAGCAATTTTATTTTTTATTATTCTAATGTTAATTTGATTATGAAATTTTTTTCTTAAAGTCATTAATTGTGTAGCTCTAACTTTATTCATTTTTGATAATGCAATAACTTGATATTTTAATGGAAGCTCTTGTAAATCTTGGTACAAAAGTTGCTTCTTTTTAGGATATTTTTTGGTTAATTGATTTGAGCTCATATTCTAACCACTTTTCATTTTTGAGGATAATGAGATCAAACCTATAGCATTACCCATTGTAAATTTTACAAATGTATTACGTATGTTCTTATCTCCTTGAGGTAATTTTTTTTCTACAATAGATAAAATAGCACTAGCATTTTGGATAAGTTGTTTATCGTCCATTTTTTCATCTCCTATTTTGGTAGAAACATTAAGTTGATTTCTCACCCTAACTCTTACAGAACTTCTCAATCTATTTAATATACTTTCAATTGGAGCCCCATATGGTATAGGTGTAGGCATTTTACCTTTAGGTCCTAGAAATTGACCAAGAGAACGACCTACTGTTGACATTAATGATGTATCAGAGACAAAAAAGTCGTAAGCTTTTGCTAATTTTTTTGCTTCTTTTTTATTGGTACCAATTCTATCTAGTTCATCTACTTCAATAATTCTATCTGCTTCTGCTCTCTTAGCTCTTGTACCCATTTCACCTGAAGCAACAACACAGACCGTAGCTTGATGGGTTGGTTTATTTGGTAAATGTACAACTTCATTAAAACTAAATCCTTTTTTTACATCAATATCTTTTAATACAATAGTAATATCAATTGATTGATCGAAGTTACATTTTTTATAACCTCTTCTAGCATGCTCAATAAGTTCCTTAAGTTCAGCATCACTTGTCATGGTAAATACATCAAACTTTAATAGATAGTTACTTAAAATCGTTTAGAATAGATTATAAAGTCATTGTACTTTAATTATTTGGGAATTTTATCTTTTTAAAGTAATTGAATTTTATAAAATTTATATATATCACCAGTAAAATTATTTTTGTATATGGTCGCAAAAATGACTGCATTCTGGTTAATCATACTGACAATAATTACATGTGCTTCAATTCCAGTCTTAATGGTAATATTGACGGCTCCTCATCCTACTCAATTCATTATTGTTACTGGTGAAAAGCTCATAAACAATGAACCATATAAGAATGAAATGATTTTGTCATTTATACCAAAGTTGACGGGATAAATGACAAAATTTTTATTTTTTATAGATCCTATTTTTATTAATCAATTACAACAAATCAAACATAATAAACTGATATTTTCTTTCAATTCTTTTCCATAAAAAATGGCAGAAAATAATCTCTTTAGTATGCTTATTTGGTTGGGAGAATTAACTATTGCTAGTTGGATACTTTCCTATGGAGCTGAACATCTTTCTGAAAAATATGGTGCTAAATTTGTAGGAAGAGTATTATTAAGTATAGCAACAACTTTGCCGGAAATAGCTATAGTGATTTATGCTGCAGCAAATGGATCATACGGAGTTGCTATCGGTTCTGGCCTCGGCAGTAATTTATTAATGATGACACTAGGATTAGCAATTATGTTGATTATAGCCACAACAAGATTATCCAAGGCTCCCCTTAAACATATTGATGTTAGTACCTTTTAAAAATGATATGTTATATCTGATATTTGCTGCTGTAATAAGTTTTATACTCTTTTTAGATGGTTATAATTATATTGATGGATTCATTTTTCTAGGTTTATTTGCTGGCTACATAGTATTATCATTATATGAAATGAGAATGGAAAATAAAGAAAAAGTTGCTAATACTATGAATAATAATGCTGATAAGGCTGATAATTCCAATAGCAACAAGAAATTAATTATTGAGAAAGATATTCCTTATAACAATAAGAAATTTATCAAAGCAATAGGAGCTTTTTTCATTGGCGCTATTGGTATAGTTATTGGAGCAGAACCTTTTATTCATTCATTAGAGGGACTTTCTACAGAAATTGGAATATCAGCTGTAATCCTAGCTGTAATAATTAGCCCTATTGCAGGAGAAATGCCTGAAAAAATATCCATGATGTTACTGGCTAGAAAAGGTGCTGCTGGAGCTGCCATAGCTATTGCAAATGTTCTCGGTTCTAAAATTCTCAATAATACACTATTATTGGCAGTAGCAGTCTTTGCTGCAATGTATTCATTTGGGTTTTATGAGACTATTGAAATAACTGATCTTTTGTATTATCAAATTATTTTAGTTACAATAATTACAATAATAGCAGTTCTTCCTATGTTCAGAAAAAAAATAGGATTAAGATTTGGATTAATTCTCTTATTTATGTACATTATCAGTATATTCATACAATTTCTATTTCCTGGAAGTATACATTAACAATTATTATAGTAATTCTATAGAACAATTAAAATTAAAAATAATGCAAAACTTAATTTGTCAATTCACAAGCACAATTTTCAGAGTTTAAAAGGCATTTTTCACATAGAAAAGTTTCTTGACAGCCCAATGGAGCGCATATTTTAAAAGATTTTAGATATCGTCCACATTTACATTTGTCAATAAACAATTTTCTTTTAATAATAATCTTTGAAGGCTATTATGAATGTAACAATAAAAAATTAAAGAAATAAAAAAAGAATTATCCAAATAATGATGATAATCCTTCGAGTGCTTCTTCTTCTTTCTTTTCGGCTTTCTCTTCGGCAGATGCTGCTGCTTCTTTAGTCGCTGTTTCAGATGTAGGAGAACCGCCAGCAGTTGGTGCCGCTGCTGCTGCGGTTACAGTCATTGGAGCAGCTTTTAAAGCCTCTTCAATATTTACATCTCCTAATGCTGCTACAAGCGCTTTTATTCTAACAGCATCAGGAGGAGAACCTGTTGCTTTAATCACATTAGTAATATTATCTTCAGTAATATCTTGTTTTAATTTATGTAATAATAATGCCGCATATACGTATTCCATTATTTATCAGAATCGAGTTATAATAAAACCATAATATAAAACTTTCAGCTTGTTATAAAATCTTTGCACTTCTAGCAACAGCATAAACATGTTCTTTCAGATCTTTATCATAAAGAGAATTCATTTTCTCTATTAAAATAGTTCGGTAATGAAGTTTTGCTTCTTCAGATTGAGAATAAATAACATCAGCAAACATGTCAGGCATGTTTTCTTTTATCCAACCTTCTAAGACAAAAAACCGTTTCTCATTAATCCATATTACTTTATTAATACGTTGGTCTAGAGTACCATAATAATTTCCTGTCTCTATTCTATCAATTAGAATAAAAATACAATTATCCGGATGAGGATCATTCAAGACTTCTTGTGATCGTTGTCCTAGAATCCCTCTTTGTCTCTTTGCAATCAGTCCTGTTGGTTTTATATATGATCCTAATATGGACAGTAAATTTTTATCCACAGATTGTACTCTTCCCAATATAATTTTATTATATTCGTTTTCTTTTTCTACTGCAAAAACATAATCTCCACTCTTAATCTTACCTAATCCAAACATTATTCGATGTTAAAAGCTAAATTATATATTATTTACTATAACTGTAAGTATTATAAAAATAATCTTAATTATTTTAATATATTAGCTTCACTTTGCAAAAAATATCTAAAAATAGCAAATATTTTAAATTTAATTTGTTTAATATAATTACATTTATTAATCTAGATCTATAACCGTATTCCGAAGATAACTTGCAAAGGTTTGATGAACTTGATATGAAAATCCTCACTGAGCTTACTCGGGATGCTAGTATCTCAGTTCCGCAATTAAGTAAAAATTTGAATATTAATTCTTCTGTTTTATATAGTAGAATCAAACGTCTTTCAAAAAGAAATCTAATTAAAAAATTTACCATAGTAGTAAATGAGAGCATGCTAGGACTTAATATCAAAGCTACAGTAGGAATTAATCGTGATCCAAAAAGAAAAGATACTATCCATAAAGAATTGTTGATGATTCCTGAAGTAAGATCATTATCTGAAGTTACAGGTAGATTTGATATGATTGTAAATATTAATGCTAGTACATTGGAGGAGTTACACAATATTGTAATTGAGAGAATGGGTAAGATTGATGGAATTCAAAATACTGAAACTTTTGTTGAAATGCAAAGAACTGAAAAAGATCCTGATTATTCAAAACAAGTATCTTAATTTAACTTTCCAGAGGCAATTTTTACCAAAAGTTAATTTATAAAAAGATAAATTCAAATACAATAAATAGAATAATAATTAAATAATTTCAAAATGCAAAATATATTTTTATATTTAAAAAGAAAATTACTAGATATGTATCAAACTCTATTGTTAGCAAAGAAAACATCCAAGGATGACTATATTACACATATGAGATTTATATTATTAGGGATGGGAGTTCTTGGAGGAATTGGGTTTATTATTAAGATCATTGGAGAATTCTTAACTTCAAAACATTGACTGTTGATAGGGCAGATTAAGTATAAGAATTATTATTAACGGGCCCGGAGGGCTTCGATCCCTCGACTTCCGGCTATCTTCTTATATTAATTAGAAGGCAGGCGCTCTGTCCATGCTGAGCTACGAGCCCTTCAAAACTGAAGAAACTTAAACAAATTTAAAGATTATCGTTAAAAATATGCATATAAAATTATTTTACTATTTGTATTGTAAGTTAGATTAGGCTTTCTAATTTGATTAATTAAATAGAAACTATTATCAATATCTTATACAATTATGGCAGAGAAAAAAGAAATACATATTCATTTAGATAAAAATGAAATTCAACCTAATACTGAAGTTAATGGTAGGATAGAATTGAATTATAATGGAAGATTTGATACTATAGTAATAAATTCTCAAATTGAAAATTCAAGTGATGTCTTCACTTATACTCAATTAAATGGAAAAAGAATTAATCATCCATATGCACGACTTTCAATCTTTAAAAAAGACTTGGAAGAAAAAAATATAATAGAATTTATTGCAATTACCAAACATGTACCATTAAAAGAGTTTTCTAAAGTTAAATTTAGAACATCCATAATTCAAGAACATAAAGAAGTGGCAAATGATATTTTATTTTTAAAAATAAAAAAATAGCATTATATTATAATTCTATGAGAAACTCTCTATTATAGTGACCTTACCAGTCATCCAAGGATGTGGTTCACAATGATATGGATATTCTCCCTCTTGAGTGAATACAAATTCAAATGTCCCTCCAGGTGGAACAAGACCTATTGTCTCCAAAGAATCAAATTTTCCAGATAATGGATCATGATAGTCATTATCGGTAGTTACAGAATGAGGAGTTCCATCATGATTTTCCCAAATAACTTTATTATTCTCACCTAATGTTGCTCTTCCATCAGCTGGAACAAAAAATTCAGGATTGGTTGGAAGACCTGCCCCCTCTGCAATGTGTAACTTCAATGATTCTGGAGGATTAGCAACTGCTTCTGAAACGGTTGGTTTAAGATTTATTTCTTTAAGAAATACAAATTGATAGAATGCAAAGCTAATTGCTATTGCTATGATAAAAAATATAATAGCTAAACCGCCTATATTAGCCTGTTGTGATCTTTCCATACTACTACATACTTCCTTCGTAGATTAGTTAATTTAATTTTTCTTTTTTTTTGTTAATATCTGCTTCTAACTAACCTTTACTCCACTTTTTATCAAATGAGTTCTTATTTTTACTTGCAATTTTGAATACCTTACTCAATAGTCCATTACTCTTAATTTGGCTCAATACATTTTCAGAAGATGCCGCTAATTTTGGTTTTTCTTCACCTTGATCTAATGAAGTTTTTCTATGCTGTAATGATTTTATTTTATCGCTATATTGTATGGATGGAGGTGGAGGATTATTAGCAACTGATCGTCCATGTCTATAAATATGGAACATTCCTGCAAATACTAGCATAATAATTCCAACAATGAACAAAGATATGTTTTTCATTCCAGCAAGTACAGCGTAATACGCCATAATATTCAAATATATTTGAAAACCTACTAATGCTATAAAGACAAAATATATCCATTTTTCTGGAAGAGTTATTGGACTTTCAGGTTTTTTAGGTTGACGTTTTGCATTCGCTTCTGCATTTTTGGCCAATTTTATCATTAGATATGTAAATCCAAAGGATAAAGGAACCAGAGCAAGCATTACACTATAAAGAAAAATAGGATCAATTACCAATCTTTCCAAAAGAGATTTTGTTCTATCAGGATCAATATAGAATCCCCAGTATGTGGTTACTACAATTTGGGCAATACTTGTAATTCCTATTGCAGTAATGATTGGTCTATCCTTCCATGAAAATTTCTTGTATTTATCTATGAAAGGAACAATTAATAATGTAAATATAAAGAGTCCTGGCCATGCAACACCTGTAACAAATTTGTCATACTGAGATCTAAGGAAAGCATATAGACCAGTAAGATACCATTCTGGTACAGTAATACCAGGCGGAACATTAGGATCAAATTTTAAGCCCATATCAACAGGGAATACCCCTCCAGTAATCATTATTGCTCCACTAATAGCCATTACCATCGGAACATCAAAAACAAGAAATCGGGGGAAATGTACTGTCATCAAGCCTACTAATGCTATTGGAAGTAAAAATACATGAAATGCATAAAAGCGTAGTACAAAGTCATGGAACCCAGCTCCAAAAAATGCATCTCTCATATCTGGCCCTAAAATAGGAATAGAATTGGTTAGAGAAGCAGCAATAGATATAGCCAATTCAGCTCTTTCACTAAATATAATATCATATCCTGTAAAGGCTTCTAAAATCGTTAAGACACCTATTATGATACCAGTAACCCAAAGTATTTCATTTCTAATTTTATATCTTCCACTAAAATATTGATAATACATATGAAGAATTGCCATCATAACCATAGCATTAGAGGCATGATAGTGAATGTTTCTAAGATGGAAACCATATGGTATAGTATCATTAATATTTTCCACACTATCCCATGCTCTATCAATAATTGGCTCATACCATAACATAAGGAGAGCACCAGTTATACCAAGAATTATAAATATTACAAATGTAAGCATTCCCAGAAATCCAAGAGGGCTTACAAAACGAGTTGGAAAAGTAAATTTTAATCCCATGAATATTGTTCTATCTAATCCGGAATAAATCCACCGGAAAAGTCGAACAAGACTATTTTCTTTATGTAATGTAGCGGCCAAATCCTACTACCCCATTCCCATTTACACTCCAATTTGGAGGCAATATCCACAAATAACCATCTTTATCGACTTCCAAATCTAATTTTGGAAGAACATTTGATGGAGGTGATTGAAGAGATGCTGGCCCTGCAAAAGCCGCTCCTGTCAGGGGATCATACATACTTCCATGACAAGGACATTCTCCTCTCTTTCTTCCCTCTTGTGGCCAATATTTCCATAAACACCACAAATGCAAACAGACCATGCTATAAACACGAAATGCAGAAGCTTCATTTTTCTCTCCTCCTAACTCTTGAGGGAGACGTATAAATTGCCATGTTCTAAATGCCTCTTTATTGAGAGCAGGATCCTCACTTCTTGGATAGATAATTGCTTCAGAATGATTAACCTTAAACGTTTTTACATTAGCTTGGGAACCATCAGGAAGCTCAACTTTGGACCTTTCATTAGTAGAGGCGCTAGGATTAGGTAAAAATTTTCCCCAATCAACAAATGGTGTAAATGTCAATACAGTACCCGCTGCTGCTAATAGCTTTAAAAAGTCTCGACGTGATATTTTATCGTCCCCCCGTGGTGCGGGTTGTGTAGACATTATAATAGCAGATGAAAAAATATTTTATAAACCTTTGTTCTTATAATTATACTTTATAAAAGCTAGTAGATAACTACGATAAAATAATAATCATCTTTTTAACATTCGAACTCTAATGATTCCATTTAGATATGCAACATCTTTGATTTCAGAGACATTCATATCTTCTCTTAATGTAACAGATACAAGAGGATTAAATGATTCTGCTGAAAATATTTGTAAAGTATTTGAGCTTTTTTCATAAAATGCTCGTAAATCCTGAGAATTGCTTAAACCTTTCATTTCTATTAAAATTTCATAAAAATCATTACCCTCTATTATATCTGGGTGAGAAATAGATTGCCTACTATGATCCTCAGGATAAATTTTAGACTTCTTTATAAAATTACGAGTTCGATTCTGTCCCTGAAAAATGGAAGGAAATAAGGTCTTCGCAATAAAGCTAGTTCCGGCACCTACTACAAAACCGCCAATATGAGCCAAATAAGCCACACCTCCCTCCGGATTAATGATACTAAATATTATCTGAAGGATAAACCATAATGGTATGTAAGCAATAGCAGGAATTCTTACAGTTGTAATAAAAAATGCAGTTATGATTGTAAAAATTTTTGCTCTAGGAAAAAGTACCAAGTACGCACCTAATACTCCCGATATTGCTCCTGACGCACCAACAGCAGGAATATTACCAGAACCAACAGCTACTGCATAAAAACTATGGATGATTCCAGCTACTATTCCCCAAACTAAATATAAAATAAGATACTTAAAGTGTCCAAATCTATCTTCAATATTATCGCCAAAAATATGCAAGAAAACCATGTTTCCTATTATGTGCATAATACCACCATGAAGAAACATAGAGGTAATTAAAGGAAAAAAATTACCATTCAAGACAAGATCTGGTATTGTACCATAAGAAAAAAATATTGCATTGATTTTTAACTCATTAGTAAAAAAATTTGTTTCTATTATTTCCCATATAAATATTATAATATTTAAAGTTATGAGTAAATAATTAATATATGGACGTCCATGAAGACGTGGAGTATCATCATGTATAGGAAACATCTGTTATGATATCTCTGGTCGTTTGTTATACTTGAAAAGGATTACTACTTGGTAAAAAGTCATCTTTTTTTCCATGAGCTTTTTTATTATGTCGTGAAAGATGTTCTTTATCTTGAAAGATAATATTACAATTTTTACATTTGATTTCATTAGATTCTTTATTTTTTTTTCTTTTTAAAATCTCAGCAATTCCCATAATATAGTTAAATATACCTAGTTCTTTTTAAGTTATTTCAATTATAGCATAATATAATATAATATAATAAAATAAAATCACCATCATCAAATTTTATTCCATTACGATCATTGTAAGGGTAGATTTTACTCCTGTTAATTTTCTTAATTTCCATGTAATTGTTTCTTTAACCTTATCCATAGTATCAGATTCTACTTTTGCAATAATATCATACACACCATAGACTTGAAAAACTTCTCTAACTCCTTCTAAATTTTTTAAATCTCTTACTATTGCATCTTCGCTTCCCAACTCTGTGTTTAATAATACAAAAGCACTAGGCATAAAGTTTTATACAGAAATGATATATAAAAACATGCTGAAATATATAATATTTCATTTCATGTTTCATATAATTTCCTTTCATCAAAAGGTCCTGCCATTTCCCATTGATAATTAAAGAAATCTTCGCACCAATCATGAAAATTTTGATCTTGGCTATAGAACATAATATTCAAATCAGGTTCACCTTTAAGATTTGGAAATAACAAGCAAGCCTCTTTCTCATTAAAAATTGTCATTATGCTGACTTTATTACTCATCTTTCTTTCTACCATACCTTTAGAAATTAGACTTTGCCATCCTACTTTTTCTAGTAATTCTCCTCTTCCTTTTGGAATTATGGTATCTTTTGAAAAAATATAAGAAAATTTTATACCAGTCTGAATTTTGTTACTAATTGTTTCAATGAGATCTAGCGGAACTTGGGACATAATTTCTTTTATATAGACTTTGGAATTCCAATAAAGTCTTTTCCATCGTTGTAAATTTGCCATTACTCCAAAAATGATTTCGCTATTTTGTAAGGAACCAATTCTTTGAATGAATTTCAATGGCAATTCTTCTATTGAATGTTCTATAAAGTATTGTTTATTTTGTAAAAGAAATTCATAGCCTGGAATTAAAAAGACGACTGCTTTACCATAAGAAGTTAATCCTAAATCACCTTCTCCATCTTTAAAAACCAATCCCGAATCAACTAATCTTATTATGTTTCTATGTGCTTCTTGCATAGTTGCATCTAATTCAGAAGATAATTGAGATAATCTATACTTGTGTTTAGATAGCTTTAATAACATAGAAAGTCTCAAATCTCCAGCCAATTCAAAGAATAAAGATTCTGTTTTTTCAGGAAGGTTATTATGCATTTATTGTACTATATTTCCTTCAAAGATTTAAACTTGAATAAATCAAATGAAATTAATTTAAAATAAACCTCCAAAAAGTCAAATGTTTAATCAAAAAGTAATTGATCAAGGTGAGACTCTTGTAATGGTTCTTGGAAATGGCACTGTATCCTTTATGTCATTAATATTGAGTATCCACCTCATTAAACGTTCTATTCCTAATCCAAATCCACCATGTGGTACAGAACCATATCTTCGCAAATCAAGATACCAATCATAATTACTCTTTTCTAGACCTTCCAATCCCATTCTCTTTTCCAAATTATCAAGGTTATCTTCTCGTAATCCACCGGAAGTAATCTCACCAAAGCCATAAGGAGCAAGCAAGTCAGCTGCAATTCCTAGACCACCCTTGGAAGTATCTGCTTTGACATAAAATGGTTTTATTTTTAATGGATATCCAATAACAAATAATGGTTTCGAAGAATTTTCAGTAAGTATTCTTTCTGCTTCAATACTGAAATCATCACCATATTCAATAATTCTAGATATTTCTTTATCAACTATTTTAAATTCTCTATTTCGAAGTATATCTATTGCTTTTTCATATGTAATTCTATCAAAGGGAGAAGATGTTTTCTCCAATTCTGAAATATCTCTTTTTAAAAATTCAAACTCTAGTTTATTATTTTGCACAATATGTTTGATAACGAATGTAATAAGTTCTTCTTGAACTTTTAGTAGGTCATCTAAAGATATCCATGGTGCTTCGGCTTCTAGATGTAAAAATTCTGTTAGATGTCTTACTGTTCTCGATTTCTCGGCGCGAAATGAAGGAGTAATAGACCATACTGGACCAAGAGAAAAAATCATTGCTTCCAAATATAATTGTGCACTTTGAGAAAGGAATACATTGTCTTCAAAATATTTTAGATTAAATAACGTGGATCCTCCCTCAACTGATCCCTTTACAATCACTGGAGCAGTGACTTCAATCCAATCATTATCTGTAAACCATTTTCTTGAATAATAGAGAATGGATGAACGAATTTTAGAAATCATGGTCATTCTACGAGTACGTATAGCAAGATGTCTTTTATCTAACAAAAGATCAAGACTTTGATATTCACCTATTGGATAATCATTCTTAGCGATGTTAAAAATTTTAATTGAATTAGCTTTTATTTCATAACCACCTTCAGGAGCACGCGAATCTTTCTGAAGAATCCCAAAAATTTCAACGGATGATTCTATAGTTAAATTATTTGTTTTAGAGGAATCAATAATACATTGGATAACACTTCCTCTTTCATCCCTAATTAATAAGAAAGTATTTTCTTTTTGTTTTCTAATTCGATGTATCCATCCTTTAATAGAAATATTTTTTCCAATATAACTTTCATTTTTTAGTTCTTTTGCTCTTATATCCATCATAGTAAATCATTTTCTATATTAAATTTATTATATTTTAATTAGTTATAGTAACAAATCTAGAATTTTCATCCAATATAGCTTTACAAGAAAGTAATATTGATTTTAAGATCTATAATACCATTTTTATTTTTTTATATTCAACAACAATAATTAGCTTTTTTAATATTGATAAATATTCATAAAATATATTCACCTAATTACAAAAAATAGAGATAATAATTATTATATATCATTATTAGAAAATGCCAAAATACAACAGGTCTAAACATTTGCAAAGTTAATATAACATGATTAGAAAATTATAACATCTAAAACCATAGAAAAATCGGACTTGGTAACAGATATTATAAGAAACTCTCAAAATAAAAACTATTCTGGTAATGAATCGCAATTCATTTTACCATTTTCATTTTTAACAAACAGATATCGATTATCTTTAAAAATAAAAGTTAATTCATTTCCTTGTACTTCTATATCCAATAATTCCTGTCCTTTAATTCCATCAAATTTTGCCATAATATTAATTGTAGTATGTATGTATTTTTAAAAATTTCTATAAAATTGACAGTATAATCAGAAAGAAGAGTATTCACATTATGAAAAGATTAAGTGTATTTCTTCCTCATTAGATTTTCCTTCCAGTTTTGTTGGTTCTGTAAAGTTATGCTTTCCCCAAGAAATTATTACATTTGCATAAATTTTAGAGCTCTTTTTGGATATTATGGATGGTTTTAATTCTATAATTTTTTCAATATCAAAAAGCAAAGATTTTGCTTCTCCTTCTGATTCAGGATAAAAAGGAGAATCATCTTTAACTATAAAAATCCATATCCTATGAGGTATTCTGGGATTCCTTGTCCAAAAAAAAACTGCTTTCTTTACAAATTTTACAGAATAGAAAATTTTGTTTCCAGATTTTAAATCCACATTTATTGTTATTCTAAATGTATTATCAAATTTGTTATATGCTTTTTCCCATAGGGATTGGTTAAATAATTCTCTAATTCTTCCATTTATTTTTAAACTTAAACTAAAAGATATTAGATCATTTGATTTATTTGGATTATTTATCTTGGTTAATACAATATTATCTAATGAATCTTTTTCTTCACTCAATGATTAATTACCATGTGGTATGATTTATATCCTAAATAAGTACTTGACTATCTAATGCAAGCAGAAATTATTAATTATTCTCCTAATGAAATAGAATTAAAATTAAAAGAAGAAGATATTTCTATTATGTATATAATCCAGCATCATATTTTAAAGGAAAAAGATATAGAATTTGCTGGAATTGTGATGAAACATCCTTTAATAAAAGAGTATTTGATGAAGATAAATGGCAATGGAAATCCTATTGATACTATAGCCAAATCCATTAAATCGGCTAATGACATTTTAAAAGAGATTTCAAATTTGATAGAATCTTCTCCACAAATGGTGAATTAAATGAAATTCTGTCCAAATTGTGAAACAAGAATGAGATTAAAATTTGTTGAAAATCAAGTAGCCTGTCCTAAATGTGGATTTGCCATATCAGAACAAAATTCGACTGTAACAATTAATGTGAGTAATGTAACAACACAAGAACATAATGCTTTAAGAGTATTGGATGCTGAAAATACTACAGAAGTACTTCCTACTATAAATATAGAATGTCCTAAATGCAATAATAATCTAGCGGTTTGGTGGATGCTTCAAACTCGGTCAGCAGACGAGGCAACAACTCAATTCTATCGTTGTACTAAATGTAGTCATACTTGGCGAAACTATTCATAGTATTATAATTTTACTTTAAGTCAAGTGTCATCATGAATGTCATAATGCCATTTTCCAAATCTCTTATCTAGATATTCTGATATTGCATCTTTTTGTTCTTCTATACTGGTATAAAATCCATTTGCACACACAATCTGATTTTATACGTTGATTTACCTTTCTCTCATTTGGATTCAGGTATTGAGCCCTCTTTGGAAGATGTATTACAGTGAGCCAGTCTTTTTCTGTCCATTGATATATTTTTTTGTCATCTTGCTTAGGTGAAATGAAGCGTTATCCCATACAAGTACAATTCTTTTCCAACCATTATTTTTCATTACAGGCATCTTGAGATTTTCCAGATGGTTTATCGTATTGGTGGAATTCATTCTGTCATAGAAACCATACAACAGGTTCTGTTCAGGCCATAGCATGGATATGTACATTGAGAATTTCTTTCTCCCTCCAATATGTCTAATTTTTTGTTGTTGTTCACCTTCAAAACTCATTGACTTGCGAATACATGGTTTCTGTGTTACTATAGTTTCATCTTCAAACACCACCAGCATCACTTTCTTGTTTTTTGAGAGCTGATGCTATCTGTTTGTAATTTTGTATGTACTTGCTTCTTTCCCTCATCATAATCTGGTCCATCGATGTTCAAGTTCCAGTTTTTTTGGCCTTTTACACCTGATACCCATATCTTTCAGTATCCTTTGAAGATGTCTGAAACTAATTGATTGGAATATGAAACTCTTCTGTAATACACTTTGCCAGTGATCTCAAACTCCAAGTATTTCTGATGTAACCAAAAATATTGGGATCATTAAAAAGTACAGAAAGTATAGTCTCTCTGTTTTCATCTGTTATACGGGATTTTGTACTACGTGTTTTCTTCTTTATTTCCAATCCACTAATTCCAGTATGGAGATATGCTGATACCACATCTCTGGACTGACCTGATGCTGAGACATCATGTTCCTTTGCTATATCTTCAAAAGTTCTACCATTGCTCTTCTGAATACTGTTAGTAATCTGCGATAATGTCTCTTGTCTGTAGGTAGTAGTATTTTTCATCAATGATTTTAGACTGTTCTTCTGTCCGGTAGTGAGAGGTTGAGTTTAGTAGAACCATGGTACATAGAATCATGATATTCTAAATACCTTAAGCTTTACCTATTCAAGAATTTAGACCTGATAGTCAAAAAGACATGACATCCATCAGGACACTTGAGTTATTACCATCAGGATAAACTGTTTATCTTCCAGATTTTTAAACTAAGATCCACCAATGATCTCTACTACAACATGTTTCTTTCATGTGAAACGTGAATACTTACGACAGATTTGTGAATTGGTTCAATTACAACCAATAATGATGATGATTTCTAATCTGAAGAATTGTTTCGTCTATAACAAATGCAATAATTCTTTTCCTTTTATCTAACCAAGAAGATAACTAATTAGATATTGTGTTATTTTTCACTATATACTACAATTAGAGAGAGAAACTTTTCAATTCAAAGTTGATGAAATGTCAAGATTATTGGATATCAAACTTGTGGATTCCTATTTCCTCTTGCCGCTCTGCTTGCCATTTCCTTCCAAAATTCTTCACTAAATGTATCAAGATTACTTTTTTTCTCTTTGTATGGATACTCAGGCTGAGCCGAAGGAGGATAGAGTCCTGATTGTCTTCCCACTAAATAGTCAATATAGGGAACTAAGAATGCATTACCAGCATGCTGGTTTGTTATATGGCGTTTGACACTAAATTTTCGTGTTGACCACATGCCACAATTAGAACATACCCAGTTAGGTTTCATTTAGAATTCGTTCCATTAGGATTATCTGTGTTTCATTGTGCAACACTGTGCTATTATATTATACTAAAAATATTTAAACTTACTGCAACCATAAAGAAAGAGTTAGTAGAAATAAATTTAAACCATTAATATCACCAAGAGAGTTAAATTTACTTTTCTTCTACATACAATGAACTTTTTAATCGGATTATTTCCTTCATCTTCAACATAGACATTCCCACTTTCATTGCAGTTATTTCCTTTTTTACCAAAATTGCGTTAAATTAGCATTATTTTTAGAGCTTTCTCATAATATATTTTGGCATTTTCAATTTCCTAGATTATATAAAATAAATGCCATAGTACTTGCAAAAATTCATTATTATCAGAATTGGGTAAAGCTACTTTATAACTGAAATGCTTCATCCTTTCTTTTTAAGTTCAGCTAAAAGATAGACTTTTCCATTTAATGCTTTCATACTTCTATCTTTCTGCAAATGATTTTATCAAATAAATACAATATATACATTTAGTACGCGCAGAAACCTATATCGCTTATATATCCGCATTAGTCTGTCTGATTGCTTTGTTGCCTAACTTGCTTTGTTGCCTAATTTATTTAAATAGTATTTTTTATTCTAATTCATGACGTAATCATTTGATAGTTATAGTTTGAAACCAATTATACAACGATGCTTTTAGTACCATCTCTCTTATCATGTTCTCAAATCTGATAGCAGTAACATATTCTCTACCAAACATTCTCTTGATACAGGAAAAAACAGTTTCTACAATCCATCTCTTCTGGCCATAGCTTACGCTATCTTTCCATTCTTGCAAACTGTTTTTCTGCATCTTTACAGTCTGGTTTCTCAGATAGTGGTTGGTCTTCTTTCTACATCTGGAATTCTTTCTTACCTTGATTGCTGGATTGATTCCCTTAAATGATAGAAATTGAAAATTATTGTTACTGTCATAGGAACCATCCATAATGGCATTTTCAACTACTTTGTTCTGTTTTATAGTTATATCATTCACTAATTCTGGTAGTACTTTACCATCATGTACTTGTTCACTGGTTACATGTAATGATAGAATTCTCTTTCTTTTAATATCAACTGCTACATGTATCTTTAGATAACCTCTCTTTACATTCCACTTGTGTCTAATCCACTCTCCTCTGTTTGTAACTTTAATCCCGGTAGAATCAATTGCTATTACAAAATTATCGGCATGTACATTAGATTCATCATCACTAGAAATTGTTATATTTAATTTGTTTATTCTTCTGCAAATCCTGCTATAATCTGGAATTGATGGTAACGTATTTGAAGCATGTTCTCTCACTACGCCTTCAGTCTGTCTGTATGGTAAATGAAAGTATGCTCTCATGTAACCTGATTTGGAAAATGGCATTATGACATTCATGATGACACTTGACTTAGTTGTATTAGATTCTTCTATAATTAAAGAAATCTTATTATTAATAGGAAGATTTAAAGTTGCCTTACGATAGCCAGACAGTGTATTAATTTGAGTTTTCTAGCTAAAACAAAGTCTCCTGATGAATGGAAGGCCATTACATCTGCAATATCAACTTTAGTTGATGAAGCAACATTTGAAGCCTCAGTAGAAGGAATATCGTTTAGAGGAATGGATCCCTCACATGTAGCATTAATTGATATTCACTGGCCTAATTCTGCTTTTGAAAGATATGAATGTAATTCATTAATTAAATTTGGAGTAAGAATTGATGAATTTTCAAAATTAATTAAGAGATCAGAAAAAAGAGATTCAATAGAATTATCTATAAACAAAGAAAGTATGTTAATTTTGAAAATACAAAATGGATATAAAAAGGAATATAAAATGAGACTCATTGAAAGTTCTTCTAGTTCTACTCCATTACCAAAATTAAATTTTAATTCAAAAATCATATTAACAGCTTCTGCAGTGGACAAAATCTTATCAGATATTCAGGTACTTTCAGAATACATAACTATTGATTGTAAGTCAGATAGTGTGAGATTTTTAGGTAGAGGCGATACAGGCGAAGCAGACGTATTCTTAGAACCAAAAAGTGAAGGATTAGAGGAATTATCATCAAATGAAGATAGCATCGGCACTTATAGCATAGATTATTTAATAAAAATTACTAAGGCAATAAGTACAGTTGGAGGATCTGTAATTGCAGAGTATTCTAGTAAAATGCCATTAAGATTAGAATTTACTGTTGCAAATCTGGGTCGAATTCACTTTTATCTAGCTCCACGTATACAAGACTAACATTTCTTTTATATATTATTTATTTAGTTAGTAGCCTCTTATTTTTAGTGAAGTATTAATTTAAGAAACGAACTATTCGTCAATTATATGAGATTGGTTATGAAATTTGGAGGTTCTTTATTGGATAATGAAATCAAATTCGATAATGTTATAAATATTATAAAATCGTATTATTCTTTGAACAATGAAATTGTCGTTATAATTTCTGCTCTGCACGGAATTACTGATAAAATTTCGGATATATGTGACCATATAAAAAAAGTTAATAAAGAGTCATTATATTTATTTCTAAAGAATATAGAAATTGCCCATACTAACCTTATAGACAAAATAATACTAGATGAAAAAGAAAAATCAAAACTATTACAATTGATTAGCAATTTAATGAATGAATTTAGAGATGTTTTATTAGGAATTTCTATTTTAGGAGAGGTTACACCAAAATCCAAAGATTATCTTCTTTCTTTTGGAGAAAGATTATCTACTCCCATAGTTTCTTATGCTTTAAATTCTGCAGGCTTAAAATCTAGCTATTTAAATGGAAAGGAAGTAGGCATCTTAACCAACTCACACTTTGGTGATGCTAAGCCGTTAATGGATACAACTAAACTTAGAGTACATCATAATATTGAGCCATTATTAAAAGAGAAAACAATTCCTGTTGTAACTGGCTTTATTGGATGTGATCAGAATGGTAATATAACTACCATCGGTAGAGGTGGATCTGACTACTCTGCAACTATAATTGGTGCTAGTATAAATGCCGATGAGGTTTGGCTGTGGGGAGATATTGATGGCTTGATGACGGCTGATCCAAAAATTGTTAAAGATGCAATAGTGCTTGAGGAGGTTTCAGTTTCAGAAGCCTTAGAGCTATCTATGTTTGGTTCAAAGTATATGCATCCAAGAGCACTTGAGCCGGTAGTGGATTCAAAAATAGCAGTGAGAATAAGAAATGCAAATAATATTGATCATCCTGGCACATTAATTACTCAAAGACCAAGGTTTACTTCCGACAAGATAGTAAAATCGATAACCGTAATCAGAAACACAGCACTAATAGATGTTAGTGGTGGAGGATTGATAGGAACACCAGGTACAGCTGCAAAAATTTTTGATGCTCTAGCAAAAAACCAGGTCAATATAATGATGATTTCCCAAACTCCTTCTGAATCCAGTATTACTATGGTTGTCAAAAAGCAAGATATTGATAAAGCTATTATAACATTAGAATTGAATTTCCTTGGAAAATTGATAAAGAGGATAGATGTTAGTGATAATGTTGCTGTTATTGCAGTAGTGGGCATGGGAATGAGAGGCATAAAAGGAGTGGCAGCTAGAACCTTTGGAGCAGTGGCTAAAAGAAATATTAATGTAATAATGATAACACAAGGTTCATCAGAACTTAATCTTGCATTTGTCATTGAGGATAGGAACTGCGAGGAAGCAGTTAATGCACTTCATCAGGAATTTATAAATACAGGTTCTTTAGCAAAAAGATAAATTTTGTTTTAAATTTAGGTACATGTTGTCAAAAGGAAAATTGTACGTGGTAGGGGTTGGACCAGGAAATCATGATCACATGACATATAGGGCTAAACATGTAATCGAAGAGAGTGAGATTATAGTAGGATATGATACTTATGTATCTCTAGTAGAGGACTTAATTGATGGAAAAGAAGTGTATCGATATGCAATGACACAAGAAGTAGATAGAGCTAATCAAGCAATAGAATTTGCAGAAAAAGGAAAAATAGTTTCTCTAGTTTCTTCAGGGGATCCCGGGATATATGGAATGATAGGTTTAATTTATGAAATATTAGCAGAAAAAGGATGGAAAAAGCAAAATGGTATTTATGTTGAATGTGTTCCTGGAGTTTCTTCTTTAAATTCTTGTGGAGCCTTAGTTGGTTCTCCATTGATGACAGATTTTGCAGTGGTAAGTATGAGTGATTTTTTAGTTCCATGGGAAATGATAGTAAAAAGAGTAGAAGCTGCAGCTATAGGAGATTATGTTATGGTAATATACAATCCTGCAAGTAAAAAAAGAATTCATCAACTAAAAGATACAAGAGATATCCTATTGAAGTATAGAAAACCAAATACTCCTGTTGCAATAATAAAAGGAGCTTATCGTGACAGTCAGGAAATAGTTTTAACTAATTTAAAGGATATGTTAAATTATAGTAATATTATTGGAATGATAACTACTATAATAATAGGAAATTCTTCTACCTATAACTATAATAACATGATGATAAATCCTACGAGGATATAAATCTAAATACCAATTAGTGAAGGAAGAAGAAAAAAATAAAAAAGTAATTATTTGAGTAATAAAATCTATTACTTTTGTCTTTTTAAAATATAGGTTCTCGTTCTTTGAAATGATATCTTATTGGTTCAATAATTTTGCAAAGATATTTTGAAGTAGCTTGTTTTAGATCCTGAGGATGAAGATTTTGTTTTTCATAATCTTGTTTTAAATCTACATAGTTAGAATAAGATATTGTTCCTCCATATTTTGAAGGACGTTCAATTATAAATTCTTTGTAATTATGAAAGATAATATATCTTATAATTTCCAAGATTGGATTATTTTCTGAAACACCTATGGGGCAAAAAGATTTCTTAATTTTAGTTTCAATTGTTTTATCATCATCATGAATAAAAATACCCCCCATTGGTTTACTTTTACTCATTTTACTCGAAATCTGTAAATCTTCTGTACTATTCTCAGTTAAGCCTAGTTTGACTGGTTCCAAAAGCCCTGGAAGTAAATGATGATGTAAACTAACTGGAACTTTCCATTTTAATTTAGGAAAAATTTCTCTTACTAGCATATGGATTTTCCGTTGATCGGTTCCTGCATGTACAAGATCCAAATCTAGTGCATGGATATCTGTAGATTGCATTGCAGGATAAAGAAATTGAGAAAAGTCAAGCTGCTCATTAGAATTCCTACCCATAATTGTTAATGATCTCATAATTCGGGATAATGTAATATGTTTACAAAATTGCATAAAATTTTTCCAGTACTCTTTATATTCATTATATATATTACTTCCAAGAGTAATATTTACTCCAGGACAAAAAAATCTGAAAGCATCGGAATAATAATTAGATATTTCATTTATCTTATCCCAGTTGCCTTCTAATTTATTATTAATAAAAGTGTGCCAATCAGCTAAAAAAACTGTTGTATTAAAATTTGCTTTTATTAGATCGTTTATTTTAAAACCTGTCACAATAAGACTCCCAAGATGAAGTTTTCCTGAAATTTCTAATCCTATATAATGTTTAGGTCTTGTAGTTGTTTGTAAAAGATTTTTTAATTCATTCATTGTAACAATTTCTTCAGTGGGCTCAGATGTGATAAGTGATAGCCTATTTTCTAAATCCATATAACCTACGCTAGGCTAACAATACTTAAATTTTACATCTTATATTAATTGACAATAGAAAATAATTGAAGATTACATTAAAAATAGGATATTAAAACGGTATTGTAATTGGAATATTATTTCCATTTTATTTTGTTCTTATTATTTTTATTATACTTGTACAAGAATATAGACTTATTGATATATAAAATAGAAACGTATTAAATATAAAGCTAAAAAATACAGTTTTTAAATAAATTCTTATTCAATAGATTTATGTTTGATTGTATATGTTATAAGTCATTAAATACAATTCAAAATAAATTCGTTTCTTAATCCTGTTATTTTAAAAAAAGAAAGCTAAATAAACATAATCTTTGCAAGGTCAATATATTTATTATATTAAGGTTATTTCACCTATTTTAGGAAAAGCGTTTTATTTAATTATCTTAATTATAATTTTTTGTTTACTATTCTTTTTATAATTATATAAAAAAAGACAATAATAGTACTTTAATTTGCAACATTCATTTGATATTTTAAAAAAGAACAGAGAAGTCTAAAAAACATCTTAATTAACTGAATTTATCATATTTTACCTTTTAATTTACTTAAAAATTTAGTTTCTTATTTGAATAATTATAACAATTTTCAAATAGAATTGAAAGTCCTTTAAAAAATAAGAATATAAAGCTCTCAAAAACATTCCTTATAAAAAATGAAATTATTAGAATTTCAGGGTAAAGAACTTTTTAATTCTTATGGTATAAAAGTACCAAAATCATATGTAGCAAAAGATATTGAACAAGCCAAAAGGGGATCTGAAAAGATTGGTTTTCCATTTGTACTAAAATCACAATTAACGGTAGGTGGAAGAGGAAAGGCAGGAGCAATTTTAAAATGTAAAAATGAAAAAGAACTTGTTGAAAAATTTGATGAATTGATAAACAAGGAAGTCAAAGGAGAAAAACCGAGATCAATTCTCCTTGAAGAAATGGCTAATATAAAAAGAGAATTTTATTTATCTATTTTTTTAAATAGAACAAAAAGATGTTATTCTATCATAGCCTCCTCACAGGGAGGTATAGAAATTGAAAGTGTAGATAATAAAGTTATAATTGATATTCCTGTTGATGGGATTTCATCAGAATTAGCCTCTCAAGTCTCCGAAAAAATGAACCTTAACAATTCTGAAAAAAATACTTTTGCAGATTTGATTCAAAAACTATCAAAATTAATTTATGAAAAAGAAGCAGAATTGGCAGAAATCAATCCATTAGCCATGCTAATGGATGGAAAATTTATTGCATTGGATGCTAAAGTGATAATTGATGATAATGCTTTATTTAGACACGAAGATTTAAAAAAGTATGAAGAATTGTCAGAGTTAGAATCTCAAGCAAAAAATAATGGATTTTCATTTGTCGAGCTCGATGGTGATATTGCAATCATTGGTAATGGTGCTGGATTAGTAATGTCAACTTTAGATATGGTTACTGATGCAGGAGGAAAAGCAGGAGCATTTTTAGATTTTGGCGGAAGAGCTACAACTGAGTCCATATATCAAGCATTAAAGGTAATAAGTAAAGTAGATAAAATTCGTACAATTCTTGTGAACCTCTTTGGTGGAATAGTAAGAACAGATCTAGTTGCACAGGCAATTCTTAATGCATATAATGATGGTACTATCACAGTCCCCGTTTTTGCAAGAATAACTGGTGCCGAATCAGAAAAGGCTCAAGAATTGCTTATTAATAGTAAAGCTAGGTTATTTAATACGGTAGAAGAAGCAATAAATGCAGCGGTGAAATATTGAGAAAAGGTAATTAAAATGATGAGTAATAAATTTGATTTATTCAATATTTTGATTGGTAACGAAAATGATAATGATTATAAAAATAAACCAGTTATTATTCAAGGAATTACTGGCAGTTTTGGTTCTACTCACACTAAACTAATGAAAGACTATGGAACAAATATTGTTGCTGGGGTTACTCCAGGAAAAGGAGGTCAGGTCTTTGAAGACATCCCTGTTTTCAATACAGTTGCTGAAGCTGTACAGAAGAATCCCATACAGATATCAGGAATTTTTGTTCCTGCACCTTTCTTTTTAAATGCAGCAAAAGAAGCAATAGATAATGGTATTAAGTTACTAGTTGCAATTCCTGAACATGTTCCTGTAATAGATTCCATAAAAATTTATGAATATGCTGAAAAAAAAGGTGCAAGGATGATTGGACCAAATACTCCTGGAGTCATAGTTCCCGAAATAATGAAGGTAGGTATTATGCCAGCTAAACCCTTTACTCAAGGTTCTACAGTGGTCTTTTCAAGAAGTGGAACGCTCATGTATGAAGTATCATATACTCTATCTAATGCTGGATACGGACAAAGAATTTGTCTTGGCATTGGAGGAGACCCTATAAATGGAACAAATCTCATTGAAGCCTTTGATCTTATCAAGGAACGAGACGATATTGAATCAGTTGTAGTTGTTGGAGAAATAGGCGGTGATGCCGAAGAAAATCTGGCAGAATATATCATTTCAACAAATTTTTCCAAACCAGTAGTAGCATATGTTGCAGGTAGATCTGCTCCAAAGGAAAAGAAAATGGGTCATGCAGGAGCAATAGTATATGGAAATTATGGTTCAGCAGACTCGAAGGTTTCAAACTATTCAAAAGCAAATGTACCAGTAGCAAAAAGGCCTGGCGAAGTTCCAGAGTTATTAAAATCTAAACTCAAAAAATAAAATATACAAAAATTTTTTTAATATCTCCTTTTTATTACATTATATAAAATAAATGAATGAGAATAGATTTTGTGACAGATGTATGCAAAAAACTTCACACGAGATTATTGAAAAGGAAGATATTTTATATACATACAAACGGAAAAGAATTTACAAATGCACAATATGCAGGTATTCTTCGTACAAAAGAGGTTTAAGGCCATCTGCCGAATCGGTTTATTAATAATAATTAAATTTTTAAATCACAAAGTATGTTTGAAAGAATTTTAAATAATTTTCTAGAAATTAAAAGAGAATACATACAAAACTTTAAACCACAAAATATAATAGCAGAAATATTACCAAATGAAACTTCAGATTTTTTTCCTATTGATAAAAATTTATTAAGCAAGCTTCACCAATTTGTATCCAATAATCCTATTTATTTTAAAAAAACAAATATTCTGATTAATAACCTGCACTTTATGTCATACGAGGGAGATGTAAACGAGTATTATTTAAATGGTAAAAAATACGATACAAACTATCAGCCATTCTACCCAACCTGGTTATTATCTGCATTTTTACTCTGCTTAAAAGTAAAAGATTTAGGATTTACTGAACTTGTCGATATTGGTGCTGGAGATGGAAGAATACCTTATTGTGCTAAATTGCTAAGATTGAGGTCTGCGGGAATTGAATTAGATTCAACTTTAACTGAATTACAAAATGATCTTTGTAAAATAACTAATGTTGAATTCAAAATAATTAATGATGATGCTTCGAGTTATGATTTTTCTAAACTTGAATTATCAAAGCCAATTTTTTTAATATCAGCACTAGCTGAAATGGGTGAAATGTTTATTGACAATGTAATACAAACAATCTTGCAAAATAAATTTGGATCCGCTGGTATTATTCTTTTGGGAAGTACAATAAAAGGAAAATTTGCAAGTTATGTGACAATTTATGGATGGGGAAAAGTGATAAAAAAATATAATTTACAAATAATTGATGAAATTAATCTTCCAACTCATTGGACAAATGATAATAATACTGAAACAAAATATTTGATTACACAATTACTTAAATAAGCAAATACAATAATATCAAAATAGTTCTGTTACGCTTTTAACCTTTTTTCTTTGAAAAAAGGAAATAAAAATCAGTTTATATTTTTTGAAAAGTGATATATAATTTTTAAATTTGATTAATATCAACTTTTTCTAAAATAAATTTGCAATAGATTTTTAATATTTTTTGACCTCAAATTTTTATTTTACTTTATAGTTAAAACAATGGAAAAATGCATCACTTTTCATTTCTATAAAGGTGGAACAGGCAAATCTACAATTAGCTCTGATATTTCAATTTTACTAGTTAAAAAGGATATAAATATTATTCTTATCGATATGAATGTTTATGTCCAACTTTACAAACGTATTTTAGTCAAGAATTAACTTATTGCATCAGTAATTTTTTATTTAATACTACTGAATTTGAAAATGTTATTTATGATATAACTCGATTAAACAGAAATTTTTTCATCACAAAAGAATCTCAAAAAGAATTGAGAAAAATTTTTGTTTTCATTTTCAAATTCCTCAAAAGAAGAAATAACAAAAAGAGGTTGAGCGCTAAGACAGATGCTTCCAAGCTAGAACTACTTCGAAAATTTATTCTAATAAAGAAGAAATGGCTTATCAAAATAATATTGATTACATAATTGTAGATACTATATAGTATGGGAAATACGCTATGCTACTGGTCCATAAATTCTCTAGCAATAATAGATTTGATTTTATTATCTTTGAAAAAAATGAATAGCATTGACATTGAAGGTAGGAAAAAAAATGGCTAATGAAATTTACTCAAATTTACAAAATTTTAGGTACCTATGTTTTTTTTGCTTTTCAATAAAGCTGCGAGATATAGTCTTCCCCCCCCAAACTTAATTCATAAAACCACCTATATCCCAGAAGCAATTATGCAATGTTAATACAGAACAATCAATCATACAATACTGATAGGTTTTAAAAGGATGTAGACATAAAAATAATAGGAAATATCCCATGCTATTACTACAACCAATTTGATAATCAGAATTTTTAACCGTATAGAAATATCCTTATCATCAATTTACTCATTTATTGAATGATTTAGTTGATAAGGTATAGAAAAGATATAGAATTCCTAGTTATAATGTATTTATTTTTTATTGGCTATAGAGTTATTAATCAAATTGTTTACAATAACGGTTAGACAAAGCTAAATTTTGATCCAATTCCAAGGCTCAATATTTCTTAATTGACACTGTTTTTTTATTATTCTTTTTGCCTTTTTTGAGACCTCTTGTTCATCTTTGTTGTTTTTTAAATAAAAAATAAACAATTTTTCATACAACTGTTTTGCTTTTTCTTCAGTAAATTCCTTATAATGAATTTGTTTCATATCCTTATCTACGATATGTTGTTTTAGAGTCAAATTCCCATTTTCATTTAATCCCTTCATAATGCAATATTCTTTCTTACAAATTTCACAATCGTTACTAAAAAAAAGAATATGCTTTGAACAGGAAACCACAATTATATGATTAATACAAATTCTATAAAAAGTTTGATCCCTAATAAAAGATATATCAAACTGCAATTACATGAATCTTTAAAAGATAATAAAGAAATACTGTATGTGTATGACCGAGCTTAATCAGCTGTTGGTTAGAAGGATAAAAGAAGGAACGGTGATAGATCATATTGCTCCAGGCAAAGCATTTAATGTTTTAAAAACTTTGAATATAAATGGAAAAGATGGAAATATCATTACTGTAGCATTAAATGTTCCTAGCACGAAAAAGGATAAAAAAGACATAATTAAAGTAGAAAATAAATTTTTAGAAAATGACGATACAAACAAAATTGCTTTGATATCACCAAATGCTACCATAAATATAATTAAAAATTACAGAGTTGCTGAAAAGCGCAAAATCCAAGTTCCAGACTATATTTCAGGAATTTTCAAATGTTCTAATATTAATTGTATTAGTAATGAAGAAAAAGAAATTATCCCAACTATAATAGTAATAGATAAAATAAAAATCCTTTTAAAATGCAAGTTTTGTTCAAGACTTATAGACATTAATGAAATAGAAGAAGTATAGAACTATATAATAAGTAAAATTAAAAAAAGTGCATTAGTCTTTAGAAGAATCCTTTTAAAAAATGGTATAGAGTTATGATTATTGTCCTAATATAATAATAGCCATAACTATACCGTAGATTGCTACGGCTTCTCCAAGGGCTGTAAACACTAAAGCTTGAGATCTCAAATCTGGTCTTTCACTAATAACTGCTAAACCAGCGGCACCAACTCCACCGATTGCAACACCAGCACCTAATGCCGCTAACCCGAAAGCTAATCCAGCACCTACAAATTTCAAACCTGATTGGGCTTCTTGTGCATATGCCTCTTTTGAAAAATTATTTGTTGTAATTAATGCAATAGTTGCTATCAATACCATAGTCGAAATTGATTTTATTTTCATACTTTAATTACGTAGTCAAGTTAAAAGATGCCATATTTAATTATATCTAATCTCATATTACTTATTCAAATATTTATCGAAATTATATATTCTAAATATATTTTTTCTTATTTATATTAACTTCTATAAAATATATAGAGAATTTAGGAGATTAAATATTTTTTAGATTAGTATAATAATAATTTAAACGATAACAAAATACAATACATAATTGGAATTATTATAACATAAAAAGAAGTCCATTCTAGTTAATATTATGCGATAAGCCTTGAAGAATTTTATATTTGCCATAGTGATTAGATAGATAATATCTTCTCAAGTCATATGAATAATACAGTAATTTGATAATCTGATTTGCATCGCCACATTTTTCAATAATATTTGATAAAAAAATAATTGTTATTTATATTAATAATGTAAAGAAGATGATAAATTGACTACTATCTATTATGCTTATTCTTATAAGGATAAAATCATTGATTAATTGCTTCTTTTTATCTCAGTTTAGTTAAATAATTATATTTGTAATGATGTTATTCCTAAAGTAAAAGAAGCACCAAAAAATTATCAATATAATTTTAATCAATATATTATTATCTAGAATTCAATTATTATTTTTATTCATTTTATGTGTTATGAACAATTCGATTCACTTTTTGCTTATTGTTAAGACTTGATTACTCTTAATCACATTATCATACATAAATTTCATTACAAGCCTATGATATTATAACGCTATATCAAATTCACATTAATGCGGCTAATTAAAATCGTATTTTACATAGAGAGACAAATACCATTAATAAAAAATATTATAATCTAAAAAATTTATTTATTTTAAGCCTAGTATCAATTGATTCAAATTGTAATATCTTAATTCTCCTTCAAACATTCAAATTGTGCTACATCCTTATGCAATTCCTTCTGTAACTTTTGTATTACTCTCGCATAGTATATTTCTCGATCCCATTCAAATTTGTCTTGAGCTATCCAATAGCCAACCCAAGCCTTATGTAAAGCGCCCCAAGTTTGGTTTTCATAATTCCATGAAGGTAGTAGATTAGAATATTTTTTACCTTTTTTGTGATATTTAAAAGGTTCCCATTTTTTTCTGTTTCATCCACTTTTTTATGCTATATCTATATTTGTGTGATCTCATTGATGGAATTATCTTACTTTCAGTATATAAAAGAAGAAAAATAATAGCTTTATTATTACTATAAAAGCTATTCATATTTTTGATCCTTTTTTGCTATTAAGCTGAAATGTTGAAGAAATTTAAAAATTTAATCTACCATGATGTCTTGTTATTATAGTCCCTCATAGAGTACCTAGAATTTATAATTCTTTGCATTTTAATTTTTACATTGATTTCTAAACCTTTTCTTACAAGTAGTTAAAATAATCTTATAATCATCATTTTGCAGTATAGAATATTATGACGCTTATAAATCCGAGAATGTAATTAGTATTTTCATATAGGAACACAATTTTAGAGAAAGAACTAGCATTCCAAGGTATGGATAGAACTAGATATGTTAACTATAGCAAAATTAGTTTAGTAAATTATAGAGAAACACAAAAAATTATAATTTTTTTAATTTACTTAAAGCTCGTTGCTTTGACTTGTTCAAATCTTCTTTTATTTTTACTATCATACTATCGTATTCATTTTTTAATGTATTTTTAGAATCTTCAAAAAGTCTTTCTATTATTTCTTTATTTTTTGTTGTTGTTGATGCTGGTGATGTTGCGGTTGTTATTGGTGTTGCCATTTTTATCCCTTCTTCTCTATTACAGCCTTCACTTTCTTAAGTCTTACGAATTCTTCTCGTTCCCTTTCTTCCAATGTAGATTTGATAAATGATAATGCATCTTGATATTGTGGTATTATTACATATTCTAGTGCATTTATCAATTTTTGTGTCTTTTCTAATTCTTTAGCGAGACTAAAGATTGCATTTTCATATTCAGCAGCTTTACAAATTCCTGGTAGAATATTTTTAATCAATTTTGTCGCTTCATCCACTGAAGAATTTGTATCTGCAAATCCATATGTTAAATCTTGAACCTCTTTCTTTGATGATATTTCTAAGACAGGTATTTTTACATCTACAATTCTTTTAATATGAACATCTACAGTAATAGATGGTGGAGTAGAACTCGACAATGACTGTATTGTAGAGGTACCAAGAGAAAGATAAGCATGAAAAATCGCTTTGTATATATCATCTAAAGGATCCCATATATCCGCTCTTGCTTTATTTGCCTCATCAATCATTTCATCTATTTTCTTCAGTAATACTTCTCTTTTATCATCAAGAATTTTGTGAACCATTTTTGAGATTTGCATAGAACGTCGAATTTTGATTAATTCGATTTTTGTTGCAATTACTCTTTTTCCAAACGACATATCAATTCACACTACACAATTTTTTTGTTATTGTTTTATAGTTTTTGGTCCTTCTTTAAAATATAGTTGAATATTTTTGTCTTTAATTTTTGTTAGTTCACCCTTGGGAAGATTTGCTAAAACATCCCATGCCCGAGAAAGAGTTTCTTCAAGGTTTCTATTTTCATCTGTTGATTGCTTCAAGAAATCTGTTTCAAATGTTTCTCCTACATCTAGATATTTCAAATCTACCCCTGTCAAACCAGCTCTTCCAACAATGTCCGCTAAAGCTCTAACTTCCTGGGATCGTGAGTAGGCATCATATAATTGATTTCCAACTTCCATATGATCACCTCTTGTTTTTCCTTCTCCTACTCCGTCTTTCATCAATCTAGAGAGAGACATCAATACATTAACAGGTGGATATACACCTTTTCTGAATAGGTCTCGACTCAAAACTATCTGACCTTCAGTAATATATCCTGTAAGATCTGCAATAGGATGGGTAATATCATCTGCAGGCATTGATAAAATAGGAACTTGTGTTACACTACCATTTTTACCTTTGATCCTTCCAGCTCTTTCATAATTATTTGCAAGATCTGTATACAAATAACCAGGATAACCTTTTCTTCCAGGGACTTCTTCTCTTGCTGCACTAATTTCTCTAAGCGCCTCACAATAATTTGTCATATCTGTCAAGATTGCAAGTACATGCATACCAAGATCAAATGCAAGGTATTCTGCTACAGTCAATGCAACTCTTGGTGTTATGATTCTTTCGATAGCAGGATCATCCGCCAGATTGAGAAACAATACACTACGTCGTAGTGCTCCCGATTCTTCTAAACTTCTTTTAAAATATTGAGCTTCAGAATACTGGACTCCAATTGCAGCAAAAACAACAGCAAAATCTTCGTTAGTACCCATGACGGTAGCTTGTCTGGCAATCTGACCAGCTAATATATTATGAGGAAGTCCAAATCCAGAGAAAATTGGTAATTTTTGTCCTCTTACAAGAGTAAGCATTCCATCTACAACAGAAATACCTGTTTGAATAAATGAGGTAGGATATTCTCTTCTTTCAGGATTCATAGGTTCACCATTTATATCTAAAAATTTATCAGCAATAGGCTCTGGTAAACCGTCATTTGGTCTTCCTAATCCATCAAAAACTCTTCCTAATAATTCATTAGATACTGGCATAACCATAGTTTTTCCCAAGAATTTGGCCTTTGTTCCTGCTATAGCAAGACCAGATGTCCCTTCAAAAACTTGTACTACTGCTTTTCCATTTCCAACTTCTAATACTCTTCCAAGTCTTCTTTCACCTTCAGCTGTCTCAATTTCCACTAGTTCATCAAAAGATGCTTTTGTTATTCCATCTACAATAATAAGAGGACCTTTAATTTCCGCAATTTTAGTATATTCAACACTGCTACTAGTAGTAGCTATCTCAGACAATTAATTCAACCTCCTCTTTTTTAGATCTAATCTGTTCAAACTGTATATCCATATTTTTGGATAGTTCATCAAGCTTGGCAATTTGTTCGTCTGGAATTTCAAATTTTGCCTTTAGTAAGGACGAAAGAATTGGCATTGTTCGAATATCAGCAAGGGATACATCCTCTTTGAGTGATTTTAAAGATTCGTTATAAAATTTAACCATTAATTTAACCAGTTTTAATTGTTTTTCTGGGCTATTATAAGTATCAACTTTATCAAAGGAATTCTGTTGAAGAATTCCAATTTTAATCATTCTTGCTACCTCAAGTATTAATTTCTCTTCATCAGGTAATGATTCAGGGCCTAGTAACCTAACAATTTCTTTAAGTGTATCTTCTCTTTGTAATATATTATAAGAATCAGCTCTTAATTTATACCAGTCAGGACTAATATTTTCAGTCCACCATTTGGATACATCTTCTAAATATCCCGAATAAGATTGCATCCAATTTATTGAAGGATAATGCCGAGAATATGCTAATCTTGTATCCAATGCCCAAAAAGTCTTGATAAATCTAATTGTATGAGTTGTTACAGGTTCTGTAAAATCAGCTCCTGATGGTGAAACTGCACCAACAATAGTCACTGAACCATTTCTATCTGGAGCTCCTAATGCACGAACTCGTCCTGCTCGTTCATAGAATTCTGCTAATCTGGATGCAAGATAAGATGGATAGCCTTCCTCAGCAGGCATCTCTTCCAACCGACCGGACATTTCTCTTAAAGCTTCTGCCCATCGACTAGTAGAATCAGCAACCAAAACTACATCCAAACCCATATCTCTATAATATTCAGCTATAGTCACACCCGTATAGATTGAGGCTTCCCTAGCTGCAACAGGCATATTACTTGTATTGGCAACAAGGACAGTTCTTTCCATCAATGGTCTATTAGAGCGTGGATCTATCAAATGAGGAAATTCTACAAGAACTTCAGTCATTTCATTACCTCGCTCGCCACAGCCAATATATACAACAACTTTAGAATCAGCCCATTTTGCTATCTGATGTAATGTAACAGTTTTTCCGGTTCCAAAACCACCTGGAATAGCACCTGTTCCACCTTTGGCTATTGGAAAATAAGTATCAATTACTCTTTGTCCTGTTATCAAAGGCACAGTAGGATCTAATCTTTCAGTATATGGTCGGGGTTTTCTAACTGGCCATTTATGGTACATCATTAATTGAGATTTTTTTCCGTTATTTTCTACTGTACAAATAGAGTGTTCCAAGTCATAATCACCTTCAGATGAAATGTGAGTTATCTTACCTCCTTTAGAATTAGGAGGTACTAGAATACTATGAGTTAATAAAGGTGTTTCTTCAACTGTTCCCAAAACAGAACCTGCTATAATATTGTCTCCTACTTTCACTTTTGGTAAAAACCGATATTTTTTCTTCATATCAATTGGCGTAGTTGCAATTCCTTTACTAATGAATGAGCCAGACTTTTTAGCTATTTCCTCTAATGGTCTTTGGATACCATCATAAATCTTTCCTATTACACCTGGACCTAACGTAACTGATAATGGCTGTCCTGTTCCTATTACAGGTTCTCCTGGTTTAAGGCCAGATGTAGATTCGTAAACTTGAATAAAAGCAATATCACCTGTGCAACGAATAACCTCTCCGATTAGCTTTGAATCTCCTACTTCTACGGTTTCATACATTTTAACAGAAGACATTCCATCTGCTCTAACCGCAGGTCCACTTACCCAGACAATTTTACCCTTTGCAATCATTTTATACTCTTCTCTCTCAAAATACTTGCGATATTTTTCCTTATTAAAGGTTTAATTCTCTCAATTCTGGAATCTATAGTATTATCTAAAGTAACAGTTCCATCAGTGGATTTTAGTCTAAATCCACCCATTGAATTTTTTAAATTGCTATTTAATTTAATTTTTTTATTATATTTTGCACTAATTAGTTCTATTTGTTGTTTAAAGAAATCAGCATCTTTCTCCAAACATTCTATTATAATACCAACAGCACCTATATTTGGAATGCTTTCATCAAGCATTTTTACTAACAAATCCCTATAATTTGATTCATCCGTATGTAACAAGAATTTTTCTTTGGATTTCTCAAAAACTTTATTAACAGCTTGTTCAAGTAAAAATAATTCTTTATTTCTAGAAGATAATTTACTAGAACCAATAACTTGTCTTTTTAAACTATCTGCTTTTTTTTCTGCATTCGAGATGATATTTGCATATTCTAATTCTAATTGTGACTTTGATAATTCCAAATTATTAAGAGTTTCTAAATACGAGTTATTTAATTGAGTCAATAACTCTGATTCTTTCTTTGTTAAAACCTCATCTATAGTTCGCTCTAAAGGTGTAGGCGATGACATTAATAACAACTTTTATAATGAGTGATTTTAATCTTTTTGTTGAGTATATGAAAATTTTAAGAATAATAATAAATTTAATAAAAAATTGTCAATAAATACAAATATTAAATGAGATATTAATATTATTAAAGTAAGAGTTTAACTATTTATATATATATCATATGATTTCTAATAAAACAAATTTGGAACTATAAAAATAATTATAGAATCTCCTGAAATAAAATAACATTTATTGATGTATTATATCAGTTTGATCTTTTATTTTTAAAATTTCATTTTTTATGTTTTGAATATTATTCAAGATTATCTTATTTGGTAAGATCATTAATATTCAGCAATGCCATCTAGACCATATATTTTTTATTTTTTTACCATTTTTATTAATAATGAAAAATTCTTATTTTTTGGTAATTATTGCTATTACTATTTTTAAACTATAAAAAGATTGAAGTATTATAATATTACTAATATAATACAAATAATACCAATTGTCCAATGGAAACTCAATATCTATTTTTAAAATTACGATTATTGATGTTATTATCTCTCTACAATAACAAAATCAGTAATTGTAGTTGTATTTTTACAATAAAAAATAGAAGCAAATTTTTTCTAAAAAGTAAAAGAATAAGAAATTTTGTAGTATTTATAACCATAATTTCTATTTGTTTTTTTAATAGTTATTTATGCTACAAAAGAAAAAAACCGAACTCAATAGAAAATTAATAAGATCATGATTTTAGTTAGTTTTATTTATGTACTAATTATCAATTTTATTCCTTTAAAAGTTTAAAATTAAAACACTCAAATAATTAGAAATTTAAATGTTAATTGTTTTAGGATAACGAAGATTCGCCTCGACATTCTTCACAGGTAAAAGTACCATCGCTATATAATAAAAGGTCACTCCATTCTCCACATTCATCACAATAACCAGAAATGTGTCCTGTAGAACGACCAGTTTCGCCTCGTATCAAAGCTGCTTTTTCAGAAACAACATCTATTAACTCTGGAGTTACAGATATAACATCTGAAGATGAGATAATACCGACTACTCTATTTTTATAAACAACTCCTAATCTTTTGATGTTATGCTTTCTCAACATCCTAGCAGCCTCCGTGATTGTAGCTCCTCCTTCGATAGTGTATAATTTTTTCATGATCTCTGATGTTTTAATTGAACTAGGTGGTACATCACGAGAAAAGCCATCTGTAACAATATCCCAATCAGTGACTATTCCGACCGGTTCTTCGCCTTTGAAAATAACAATACTTCCAATTCTTTCGCTTTTCATTTTTTCTGCAATTTCTTTAATATTAGAATCAGGTGATGAGGAAATAAGTGGACTATTCATAATATCTCTAACTAGTATCCTAGTTGTCATATTTGCATCTCTATGTTTACTGCTGCCTAGATGATTGGCTCCCACGTCGATCTTTTGTATTACCAAACATAATTAGTTTACTGCTAAAAGAAATCATAAATTTGTATATAGTTTACCTCTTTCAGTTAAGGTTATTTTGACTTTTCCCGAAGGTAATACCCTGATTATATCATCCAAAGATACTTTTTTTAAAAATTCTATTAATTCTGCTTTATTTTGTGAATTATTTATTAATTCTGTTTTTATTTTTTTTGCAGCATGCATTGGATCGATAGTACCAGGCAATATTATAGAATGAAATATACTTTTTGATTTTATACTTTCTACAGGTCCACATATTATTTTATAATTATTGTTTTCTTCTGTTACACCTATAGATAATTTTAATTCCAATCCTTTAACAAAATTTCTTTTTCCTTCAATTACAAAAGATCCTTTAGGAAGAAATTGTCCGGTTGGCGCTCCTTTTTTTACTTGATCAGGATAAACCCAATATGCATCAGCACTAGACAAGCCATCTTTCCAAGCTCTACTAAAAGATACAGTAGCTATGGCTCCTTCTAAAAGACTTTGATTATTTTGATTGATATCCTTCTCATTGATCCCGATATTTTTAATTAAAAAAAAAGGAGAACCATGAATTTCTGCATGAAAAACTATATCCATTTCAGTCATATGTTTCCTTATTATAGCTGAATTCGAGGAGGCATCTCTTCCTCCAATCACTAATAAACCCTCAGAAGTAATGAACCATCTATATCTTTCAAACCATTCCTTTGACTTTTGTTCTTTTACATCAATTTTTTTTTCAGCAATATTTGTTTTTCTTTTTAATTCAGCCATTTCATCTACTATTTTAAGTCTAGCCTTATCGATAGTATCACTTCCTCTTTCCATTTCCTTTGCTCTTTCGTAAAGAAGAGAAGATACTTTTCTCAAATTGTCATCAAATTGAATTAGTTCTTCTCCTATGACTAAATATTTTTTTCCCTTTTCCATTATTTGTTTGGATGAATGTCTATTCAAAAGATTATCCAATTCAATAGGATTAGATGAAGAAATATTCATCAAATCAGAAGCAAGTTTTCTGATTGCATTAGATTTTGCTAACACTTTTTGTTTAGCCTTCTCTTGTTCCGAGAGATCATGTTCTAAAATTGAAAGTTTTTTATCAAGTTCTACAGTATGAAGTCTTTTTCCAATAGTAATTATCTCATTGCAGAGGACTTCATCTAACGCATCCATAAATGAATCCATTGGTTTCATTTTTGAATCTTTCATTATTTTTAATTGGAGATGTGATGCATCAAAAGGTACATTATTTGTATCTAAAATCACTATAGGCGAATGTTCATTTTCTGATATTACTTCTTCAACTATTTTTTTTGTATTTGTAAAAATTGATAGAAGGTTATCCCTAGTCAACTCTTTTATTTTTTTATTATTATTTGTATTTCCTCGAAAAAGTATCTCTTCTACAAATTTTTTTGGTAATGAGAGACTTCGTCCTAACCATTTAGAGATTTCCAAATTTCTTGTTTCATTTTGATATTGTGATTCAAACTCTTCAATTGATATTTTAAAGATATCCAATCCCTTTGATGGTGGAGGAGAATATTTTAATCCTATACGTAATGTTCTATGTCGTACTTCTAGTGGATTAAGAATTGACAGTATTTTCATAGTTTCATCACAAATAATGATATTTCCTTGACCAAAGAATTCACATATTAAATATCGAATTGTGCTATTCGGATGTTCAAATTTAAAAATTACTATTCTTTCAGAATCTAATTGTTCAACTGATATTATTCGAGATCTTTCAAGTTCTTTTTTTGCATTTCTAACTAAATCATTTTCTTCGACTTGTTTAAATAACATTTTAGTGACCCACATACCTTTAGTAGAGATTATCAAAAGAATATCTTGTTCAGTAGAATGATGAAATTTTAATGCCAGAGAATCTTTTGTAATCCCATTGACTTGGCTCAAGTAATAGCCTCCAATAGTAATAAGCTTAGAATTTACATAATTAATAATATAACGTAACTCTATTGATGATAACTCCACTTCTAAATTAATTGTATAGTAGCTAAATATTAACTACAATTTAATAATAGTAAAAATCAGACCGGAAAGAATTAAACTCTCTCTTATTTAATGAAATCCATTTGGAACCAAAAGATAAAGTCTATTATGTAAGAGCATTATTAGGAATAATTGCAGGTGTCACTATAGCATTTATTATAGCTCCTAATACAAATCAAGGAACGGTAATGGGAATTGTTTTTATTATGGCTTTATTTTTTTATATTATTTCTTATTGGCTATCAAAAAAAATTATGCCAAATGTACGAAAAGATGAAAAGAGAAAATTTGTTACTAATGGTATTTTTCCCTTTATTTTCTTGCTTCTCATGTTTATGATATTGGCATATACAGGCTTACATCAAAACCTTGCAATATAGATAGATAGAAGAATGTCTTGGAATAGTAAGACACCAGGGATTCCTGATGAATTTTTCTTAAGAAAGGAAGAAATACCAATAACTAAAGAAGAAATTCGTTCAATAATTATAAGCAAACTTCGTTTAAATGAAAATTACTCAGTTATTGATATAGGGTGTGGAAGTGGCAGTATTACAGTAGAACTTTGTCTTCAATGCCGAAACGGGAAAGTATTTGGAATTGATTTGGACTCCAAAGCAATTGATTTAACAAAGACGAATCTAGAAAAGTTTAAAGTAGTTGCAGAAATTATAAAGGGAGATGCCTATGATATATTAGAATCGCTTCCCTCGGTAGATGGTATTGTTATAGGAGGAACTACTGGAAAAACTGAAGCAATGATACATCGATCAATAAATAAATTAAATAAAGGAGGAAGATTGGTTATTACTGCAATTCTTATTGAAACCATGTTTAAAGCTATGGAAGCATTAAATGAATCTCAAGATATTAAGGATATTGATTTCACTCAAGTGACAATATCAAAAGGACTAAAAACCAAAACAGGTACAATGATGTTATCAAGAAATCCTGTTTTATTGATTTCTGCTACAAAGATATGATATATACCACTTATCATAAATACGCTTACAATAATCTTTAAAAATATGGAGAAAAATATTCATAGTTTGTCAGAATACATTTGCTAAGTGGTATAATATAATTATATATCTTTTAATTATCTTTTATGATTTAAATTAGTCATTCTTATTCCATAAAAATTGTTGAAACTTTTTTGTGTGGGATGTGGCCCTGGCGATCCCGAATTATTAACTATCCGCGCTTTAAATATAATCAAGGAAGCTGATGTCATCTTTGCTCCTACCTCAAAGTTAAATAAGCCTAGTATTGCGTTATCTATTGTAGAAAAATATCTAAAAAAAACCACTGAAATCATTAATCTAGTTTTTCCTATGATCAAAGACAGATATTCCCTGAAAGAGTATTGGAAAAAAAATGCTTTTGAGATTGCCAAAATGGTGAGGTCTAAAAAAAAGTCAGTTTACCTAACTGTAGGAGATCCATCACTTTATAGTACATGGATATATATTCATAAAGAATTAAAAAAAAACTACCAAGATATAGAAATTGAAATTGTTCCTGGAATTACTTCAATATTTGCTTTTGCAGCAGAAGCAAAAATAAGTTTAGTCGAAGGCGATGAAAATTTGTCTATAGTTCCTGCTTGTTATGATTTAAACAAGGTAAAAAATACTGTTAAATCTTCTGATACAATAGTTTTCTTAAAAGATGGAAGATATTTTGATAATGTAATAGAGATGTTATCGGATACAGGATTTAGTGATGATTCTAAGATAGCTATAGCTCAAGATGTTTCTACACAAGAAAATATCCTAGAGATAAAAAGCTTAAAAGATATTAAGGGTAAAAAACAACCTAGCAGTAAATATTTTTCAATTATGGTAGTAAAAAGAAATGATAGAGAATAATACAGTATTTTTTGTTGGTTCAGGCCCTGGAGATCCTGAATTAATAACAATTAAAGCAAAAAATTTATTAGAAAATGCAGATCTCGTGATTTATTCAGGTTCATTATTAAATCCTGAAATTTTAAAATATGCAAAAAAGGAAGCAAAATTGTACGATGCTGCCTTATTAAATAGAGATCAAATTTTTGCTTATCTAAGAGATATTACAAAAGAAGGCAAATTGGCAATACGATTTCATGATGGAGATCCTGCATTGTTCAGTACTATTAGAGAACAGATCGATAGACTTGAGAAAGAAGGAATTAGATGTAAAGTAGTTCCTGGTATAACCGCTACTTTGGGTGCTGCATCTTCTTTGAATTTAGAATTAACTTTACCTGGTATTACTCAGACTTTGATCATTACAAGGGCTGAATTTAGAACACCAGTTCCTGAAATGGAGAGAATTTCTGAATTGGCAAAACATGGCAGTACTATGGTTTTTTACCTGAGTGTTCATCTCATAAAAGAAGTTGTTGATGAATTATTAAAAGGTGGAAGATATACAGTTGAAACTCCAGCTGCAGTAGTTTATAGAGCTACATGGAAAGATGAAAAAATAATTAAGGGAAAATTAAAAGATATTGTAGAGAAGACTAAAAAAGAGAAAATAATAAAGACTGCATTAATTATTGTTGGAAATGTTCTTGAACCCATTGAATATCAATTATCAAAAGTATATGATTCAGAATTTACTCATGGTTATAGAAAAGGTATAAGAGTAGAGAAGAAGAAGAATAATAATAATAATAATTAAACCTTATCTGCCAATATATGTTCTTGTAAAATTTTTAAAGAATAACTAAATTAGCATATTTTCTTAAGTAAGTAGTTTTTTCTTTATAGCGAGGGTCAATATTACTAACGATCTCCCAAAATTTTTTAGAATGATTGAGTTCTTTTAAGTGTGCCAACTCATGTACAACAACATAATCAATTATATCAATTGGAAAAGCAATTAGATAGAGACTAAAATTTAATCTTCCTTTGTTAGAACAACTTCCCCATCTTGTAGAATTATCTTTTATTTTTATTTTAGAATATTTGACGTTCATTAATGTACTAAAAATTTTTATTCTTTCATTTATTACAATAGATGTTTGTGAAAGATACCATTCTTTTATATATTTTTTATAGTTTTTTTTATTTCTCAAGTGAAATGTTATTTTATTGAGGGAAGAAGATAATATTGCATTATTTATAACATCTTTAACTATATGAACTTTATATTTTTGTCCTAAATAATAGATACAAAATCCGTCATCATATCTTTTTCCAAAATTTGAATTAAACTTTTTATAATAATCATATGTTCTAATTATCCATGAGTGTTTATTTTTTAAAAAAAGGATTAAATTTGACTCATTTGAATTTAATGGTACTGTTAAGAAAAAGCCATGTATATTTGCCATTAAAGAAATTTTGGATGCTCTTTTAGATACTTTTTTTTGTAAGTATATATATTCTGATTTAGAGACTGCGAAAGTTATCAACATAGAGAAAAAAAATTGAAGTTAAAATATTCCTTTTATTTTAAATGTTATCTAAAATGAACTAATGTATCTTTCATTCCAGGTTTCATATCTCTTTGGGTTCTTACTTTTCTTACAGCATCTTCAAAGTGACGCATAGTAACACTAGCTTCCACTGTATGTTTAGATGCTTCCTCTGGATTTGGATACTTACCAATATACTCATGTAAGACAAGAGATATAGCAGTATTTACAACTGCAGCTACATCAGCTCCGCTAAATCCATCTGTTAGTTCTGATATTCTTTTTAGATTAAGATCATTACTTATAGGCTTTCCTTGGATATTAAGTTCCAGTATTTTTTCTCTAGTTTTAATATCTGGATTTGGTACATAAATTATTTTGTCAAATCTACCAGGTCGTAATAGTGCAGGATCAATCATATCAGCTCTATTTGTAGCAGCCAAAACTACTACGCCACGCATTTCATCAATTCCATCCATCTCTGTAAGTAATTGGGATACCATTCTTTCTGTACTTGTATGTCCTGATCCTTCTAATCCCCTTACTGGAGCTATAGAATCAATTTCATCAAAGAAAATAACACATGGAGAGGCTTGTCTTGCACGTCTGAATATTTCTCTAACTCCTTTTTCTGATTCACCTACCCATTTGGATAATAGCTCAGGACCTTTTACACTAATAAAATTAGCTTCAGATTCAGTAGCTACTGCTTTAGCTAACATAGTTTTTCCTGTTCCTGATGGACCATGCAATAGAACACCTTTTGGTATTGTATGTCCCAATTTATTATACATGTCAGGAAAGCGCATTGGCCATTCTACTGCTTCTTGTAATTCGTGTTTAACTTCTTCCAAGCCTCCTATATCTGACCATTGTACATCTGGTGGTTCAAGATAGACTTCTCTCATTGCTGATGGCATTACATCTTTAAGGGCATTTTCAAAGTCATTCATGGTTATTATCAGCTTGTTAAGTACATCTGGTGCAAGTTTTTCATCTTCTAAATTTAGTTCAGGAAGTAAACGACGTAGACATTTCATTGCGGCTTCCTTGCACAAATATTCAAGATCAGCACCCACAAAACCATGAGTAATTGCTGCTATCTTATCTTGATCTACATCTGTATCAAGAGGCATATTGCGTGCATGAATCTGAAGGACTTCTAGTCTACCACGTTTATCAGGCACTTTAATCTCTATTTCTCTATCGAATCGACCTGGACGTCTCAAGGCTTGGTCTAGTGCATTGGGTCTATTAGTAGCAGCTATAACTATGACTTTACCTCTTGCTTCAAGGCCATCCATCAAGGATAAAAGCTGAGATACAACTCGTCTTTCAACTTCACCTGTCACTTCTTCTCTTTTTGGAGCTATAGAATCAATCTCATCTACAAACATAATAGAAGGCGCTTTCTCTTTTGCTTCCTTAAATATCTCTCGTAGGACGAGCTTCAGATTCACCATAGAATTTACTCATGATTTCAGGACCAGATATACTTATAAAATGAGAATTGCTTTCATTTGCTACTGCTTTTGCAAGCAAGGTTTTACCTGTACCAGGAGGACCATGCAATAGAACACCTTTTGGAGCTTCAATTCCTAGTTTTTCAAATATTTCAGGATGCCTAAGAGGAAGTTCAATCATTTCTCGTACTTTTTTTATCTCTTCACGTAAACCACCAATATCTTCATAGGTAACCTGTGGTACTCCACGCAAGGTTTCTCCTTTTTCTGCTATATGGAATATTGTTTTTTGTGTTACCAGTACAGCATCTGCATTTGCTGGAGTAACACCAATAACTTGAAATGTAAGACGTCCTCCAAAGTAAGGAACCATAACATTATCTCCTTTTATTATAGGTACACTTTCAAGTGCATCAGCAAGATAACGTTCATCTATTGGAGGAATAGCTTCAAGTGGTGCCACTATTGCTTTTTCAGCAGGAACTGCCTTTATCTTTCTAATAAAAATTGTATCACCAATTGCAATTCCAGAATTATTTCGAACAAGACCATCAATTCGTATAATACCTTTTCCCTCATCTGAAGGATAAAGAGGTAAACATTTTGCAGTAGTTCTACGTTTTCCTCTAATTTCAACAACATCACCAGTAGAAACTGCTAAAGAATCCATGGTATCGTAATCTATACGTGCTATACCTCTACCAACATCACGAGTATAGGCTTCTAGCACTTTTAATGAAGTATTATTACCGCTACCACTACCACTACCAGTACCACTACCACTATTGCTAGGCAAACTACTGTTCACGTATATACTTTAGGTAAATTGACTACATATACCTTTTTTTTCTTTTATTAAATAAGATAAATTAGTATAAAGAAGAAATAAACAAGTAAAAAAATTATAGTAGAACCTATAATATCATGGAGTAAATTATGAATATATATATAGATAAAGTTTTATTTAATAATAAATTAAAGCATTTTTATTGGAATCATTCAATTATATTTTATATATTATATTATTAACATTTTGGTTCTCTACTATTCCTGTCGCATTTTTGACTATGATTAGATTCGTTAGAAATAGAAAAATATTCATTGAAAAAGATCTGCGAAGAATTCATAATGATCCAACTATTATTTTTCAAATTACTACAAGGTCTGCAACTAAAACAACGGTAGTAGAAAGAGGTATTTATTCAATTACAAATGCAGCAAATAAAATTAATTATTGCAATTATAAGATTTCAATTGTAACTGAAGACGAGAAGGATAAAGAAAAATTCAAGGAAATAAAAAATTGTGAAATAATTAAAGTAGATAAAGAATATAAAACAAATGCAATTAAAAAATCCAGAGCATTACAATTCGCCGTAGAATATAGACGAAAAAAGAGAGAAAATACTAGTAAATTTTGGATCTTTCATATGGATGATGAAAGTTATGTAACTAATCAAACTTTACTTTCATTATTAAAATTCATAAGAGAAGGCAAAGGAATTGCATCAGAAGGTCCTATTGTATATCCACTAAAATTTGAAATAGCAAATCCTATTACAGCATTAGCAGAATCAGTAAGACCATTTGGATGCTATGATTGTGTATCACAAATGAACAATCCACCTCCTCTCCATATGCATGGAAGCAATTTGCTTGTCCGATCAGATGCAGAGGATTTGATAGGATGGAATTTTGGTATTACTTTAGCAGAGGATCAACTTTTTGGATATAAACTTTACGAAAAATATGGTAAAAAGGCACTTGGATGGCATGGTGGTATTTTATTAGAACAGCCTCCTCTCAATATTAAAGATCATTTTATGCAAAGAAGAAGATGGATTCTTGGATCATTACAGAATATCAATAAATTTCCTTTTTGGCATCGGTTCAAGATTAGTTTTAAATTGGCTAGTTATTTTATGGGTTTTATTTCTGGAATAGTCACAACAATATTATATGTTATGACATTTATACCATTGCTAACCACAGCTATTCAAATATTAATTGAACAAAATAATTTTAATCCTCTAATTTGGAGTCAATACATATTTTCATCTTTTTTTCCTTCATGTTTTCCAGAGATTTCACTTAAAATAAGTGAAATATCTAGTAATAGTACCAATTTTTATCCTATTGATATAGGTCCTATTTCTATTCTATTGATATTTCCATATGTCATGTGGCTGTTATCATATCAGATAGGTCTTTTCTTAAATTTAAAACATAATAAAAAATATCCAATATCAAAAAAAATTATTTTACATGTACAAGCAATCTTTCTTTCACTAGTCTTAGGAATTGTAGAAACTTTTCCTGCATTCTTTGCAATTATTGAGTATTATTTTAGAAGGAGAATTAACATCATTAAAGAAAAACAGTATTATGATTTTTATGTAATAAGTAAATAAAAACTATAAAAAAAATATAACCAAATTAATATAACATGATGATAATTGAATTTTATTAAAGTTAATCAAAGTTTAGTCAAATCAAAAAAAAATATAATAACCATATTCTATTGTAGTGTATTGATAATGCTAATAATTACCTTTTATAGCGGATATAAAAGTGCAACTAATTTTACAATAACAGGAAAAATAGTCATCGGAGATGTATTAGTAGAAACTGAATTTCCTTTTAAGGGGACTATTAAATTAGTTAGTTTTTTGATGATTTTTTCACTAATATCTTGGTTCACTGCAATAAAAATTTATGAGGATACTATTAGAAATCTCACTATTAGAATAAAAACATTTATTCAGATAATTAGTATAATTGCTGCTACAATAACAATTTATGAATTAGTATACAATTTTACGATATGGAATTCAATTATTACTAGTAACCTTTTTAATAATATTTTTGATCCTAATAACGCAAAGGTAAATTATCCAATTCCTGAAATACCATGGAATTTGTACTTTGTAACTCAAATGCTTTTGGCTGCAGTCATAATAACTTTTCATAGCTATTATGTTATGACAAAGTCAAAAAAACAACAATAAAAAAAGACAATAGAAAAAAGAACTCATGATTACATTTATAAATTTATAATATATATTCTTATTAATGAAGACCTTTATCCATTATACTAACAGTGCATCGAAACAAGATCATTGCAAGAAAATGGATATAACAATGATTTTAGGAGGAGAAACCTTTCTTATACTATTCATGTTTTTTACTCTCATATATTCTCCTCATTACATATTTGCTCAAACAAATACCGAAAGCAATTATAATAATAATGCAATAATCAAAGATCCTGATAAAGAAGTCCCATCGGTAGTTGTCACTTTTGAGGAAAAAGAAGTAGAAATGGATCCCTTCATGCACTCTCAAAGCAATCCATCGAATATGATCGCTGCATCACAATTAAATGAAACACAAGATAAAATTGTAACTAAAATTGGAAATGCAAATTTTTTTGAAACTCAAAGTGATATAGACTCTAAACTAAATTTAAAACAAGGAGATAAAATTACATTATCTTATGGAAAACAACCTTTGGAAATAAAGGCATTTTTGATAGATTATGATACTGAAGACGAAACTGAAATTTATCCAATTAAACAAATAGATTATTCCACATTTAGCATTCCAGCAGACGCACCTACAGGTTTAAAAAATTTGGAAATACGATGCTCTTTTGACCATAACGAACAGGTAACATATACAACTCCAGTATTTGTTGAAACAAATAATCCTGTTGTAAATGCACAAGATGTCAATGAGCAAAATAATGAAGAAAATAATGACGACGAAAATGAAGAAGGAAAGAATCAATAATAATAATAATAATAAAAAATAATTTTTTATTAATGTAAATAGGTTTAAAATCTTATCCAAATACTACAATGTGAGGATTTTTACCAATATATTGCATTCTTTCTATTTTAAATCATCATGTAAATCATATTCATTTAATATTCCTTTAAGAAATAAAAGGTTTTAATTGTAATGAATCAATAAATAGAAATAAAGTCTTTCTTTTATTTGTATTATATCTTTGTAGTTGATGACTTCTTGTTTAAGCAATGAGAATACAAGATAATAAAATAGTAAAATACTTATTTATAGACATTTATTAAACGATTATGAGAATTATCTCGAATTATTTTTCTAATACCATTCAGAATATCCAGATATATCATTCTAAAATTTTAACTAAATCATGTATTTCTATTAGCCCATGTCATTATAGTTATGGTACTTATTATAGAACCGATAATTCCGGCAATTAAGGCACCTATTATGGAAGCATCTAGGAATTGAGGCAGATTTGTTTGAAACCAATTTGTAATATTAGGAAATAACAAATAAGCTCCAAAACCAAAGCCAAAGCCAACTAACCAAATAATAAAAATAGCTAATTTCCTTGGCATATAATACCCCTTTGATCATTAAATTTTTTAATAATAGATAATAAAATTAATGTAAAAAATTTCATATCTGCAAATATTTAAAAAAGATAATAAAATAGATGGTTAATTTTGATAAAACTACATGTATAATAAATTATACATATACGCGAACGATGTGAACTATACAAATAACACAATATTTACCATATTTTCTTTAATTTTGGAAATGAAAATAATAATATTTATAATATAATGTTATTATTTTATTTAGCATGGAAAGACTTAACGGAGAAACAATTGTTGGAGTTACCCTAGTTTTTATGGCTCTTGTCTTTATTTTTGCAGCAACTCAGAATGAGGTTTGGGCCTTAATTTTGCCGGGAACCTATTTGATTCTAGCTATTGGTTTTGCATTCATAGCATTAGGTGTTGTCACCTTGGTTAGAAACAGAAAATATGCGCCTGAAGAAGAAGAAAGCACCCATCATCATCACTAATTTTCATCCTTTTATTTTTAATTCATTTATCTTATTCACAAGTTTTATTAACTATATTTTTTAATTTTGGTTGATATTTTGTGATTATCTACACCTTAATGATAACATTAGCAATCACTTTTACTAATTTGATAAATGATACTGTTAATTCTGTTACTAATTTAATCTTACATCTTGGATATATTGGAATTTTTACTGCGGCATTAGCAGAAACACTTTTTCCAATTATACCTAGTGAATTAATATTTCCTTTAGCAGGCTATGTAGTCCAAAGTCAAAATTTAGGGATAGGAGAAGCTATCATGTTTGGATTTATGGGTTCGTTAGGTTCAACGATTGGCGCTATTATAATTTATTTTTTATCGCTCAAAGTCGGAAGAAGAGTTATTTTAAAAATTGGGAAGTATATTCTGATAAATGAAAATAAACTTCACAAATCGGAAATTTGGTTTCAGAAATATGGAAAGGTAGCTGTTTTACTTGGAAGACTTGCTCCTGGTATACGAGAATTAATCTCCGTTCCTGCAGGTCTATCAAGAATGAATTTGATTCATTTCATATTGTTTACTTTTATTGGATTCTTTTTTATGGAGTTTATCATTAACTATGATTGGATTTTATTTAGGTGATGCATGGGATGAATTTTCACAAGAATCATCAAAAGCATTTCATGTTATATCTATAATTATAATAATATCTATAACTGCTATTTTGGTTTACAAGTTAATAATAAAAAAGAGAAGAAATAAAAAACAAAAAGAAAAATAATATTATTTGTCTAATTTTTCAGATTTTCTATAGAAGCAATTAATTTCTTTTCTCGTCTAGACCTAAAATCTCGATAGAGAGAATCCACTTCAATAGCAGATTGAAGGATTTTACTTTTCATCTTGGAAGAATTAAGAAACATTCTAGTATCTTTTGGTAAACAATGGCCACCAATACCATCACGAGGTTCCAGAATTTCGACATTCCATTTAGTATTTAGAGCATCTCGTAAATCTGAAAAAAGAATATTATTAGCTTGGCAATACAAATAGAGTTCCTCAGCAAATGCTATTTGAAGATATCTATGAGAATTCTCTATTATTTTTGTTAGTTCAGCTATTTCAACAGAAGAGACTGCATGCATGGGAATTTCTAAACTTCTATTATTTTTAGAATCTATTATATTATCTTGTGAGTAGAAACTATCATTTATTAAATTTAATTGACTATTGTCAGCACATATATTGTTATTTTCTAGTTCGTTATAATATAAGAGAATATCTTCATCATTAGAAATTCTTGAAGACTTGCATTTTGAATTTCCATTATAAAAATCTAAACCCAATTTTAGACAGCAAGGGTTTACCCCTCCAATCACTCGCAACTGATTAACACCATAATTTTGTTGATCAAGTGAATACCATCTATGTGGAGCATGTACAACATGTAACCTATGCTCTAATAATTCAAATACTTTTTTAGAAGCACCTTGTGGAATAGTACTTTCAATAGACACAAGAGATCCATTCTTTGCTTCCAAAGATATTTTCTTGATAAGAGAAAATAGCCCATCAATTTGAGGAGAATAAATATCACTTGGATTATGAGTTGCGATGCAAATAATATAAATATCAAAATTTTTAAAACTAGTTGTAGTTTTTATACCTATCTTTTTCTTTGCGCGAATCATTGTCTCATTATTAATATCATAACCATATACATCAAAACCTTTATCAAGAACATATTTAGCTACAGGTAAACCTAATTGACCAAGTCCAATAACTAAGACTTTCTGTAAATTTATAATTTTTGAATCAGGCATATGTAAGAAAATCCCTATTTTTATTATATATATTGGCGAAAAGTGATATTATTAATTTCTATTATTCTTTTACCCTCTATGATATAATATGAAAAAGTATTAGAAAGAAATATAATTATTGAAATAGGTAATTTTACTACATTATTAATATATAAAAGATTTCTATAAATATAAAATAAAATATATCACATTTTTTAGCAATGTTAGAATTTACTTTAAATTAAACAATATATTAGAATAAAAAAAACTAAGCCTATTGAAATTGGTTATTTCTACTGATAAATTATTTAAGTTAATAAGAAAGAAACAAGAGAATTTGAGGATTGTTGATACGAGAGCATTTCATGAATATAGTAATGGGCATATTCCATATGCAGTGAATATAGACCTAATGCAATATCATTGGAATGACACTTCAAAAAGCGGTTTAAAAACTTTTAACGTACAAATGCGAAAGTTGTTATCCACTATAGGAATAAATCCAAAAACCCTTTTAGTTTTTTATGATAATATATCTGGTCCTACCGCATCAAGAGGAGTATGGCTTTCACTATATTTTTCTCATAATAAAGTTGTACTCTTAAATGGAGGATTCAATACGTGGAAAAAAGAAAATAAACCTATTGAAACAAAAACAGAGAATTTAAAATACTCTAAAATTAAAGATAAAGTTAATGAAAATATTCTGGCTGATTTTCAAAATGTTATAGAGGCTATAAAAGACAAAAAAAAACAACGGATAATTGACTCTCGTTCTTTCAAAGAATATAGTGGAGAACATATTAGAGCAATACGAGGAGGCCATATCCCTAGCACAATAAATATTGATTGGAATGAGAATATTTCTAATGATAAATTTAAAACATTAAATGATTTAAAAAAAATTTATTCGCAATTTACAAAAAATCAAGAAATTATAACATATTGTCAAGGGGGCTATAGAGCTGCAAATACTTTTATTATATTAAAACAATTGGGTTTTAAAAAAGTAAAGATGTATTTAGGTTCATGGAATGAATGGGGTAATAATGATAGATTTCCTATTGAAAAAGAAACAAAAAAGTAATAAAAAGAAAAATTGTTAAGGAAAATCAAAAGAGATCAAAATATAGTCCTATATGATCCTATATGTAGTATATAGATTTCTCTTATTATATCAAATCGCTCTTATTTCTGAATGTTTCAGCTAGTTGTAACAAAGAATTTCCATGAATCTTTGTTCTCTTGTCTTGGTTCTATTGTTATGAATAAACTGGAATGTTTTGGAGTATACCTGTAAATTGTACTTGTTTACACCCATGAACTTTCTTATCCATAACTGGTACAGGTTGCTTCTGCATTCACAATTATTCACATGAACAATATCATTTGCGTATTCTTTCTGTGAATGGATTACACTTTTGTGTATGAAGCCATGTTCTTCCAGCTGGTCATATGCTCTATATTCATCTGTAAATACAGTTGAACCATACTCTACTCTGGTACATATAATATCAAGAAGTGACTGTCGTACAGGAACATCAAAATATGTCATTCCGTTCCTTCTTTGATGAATACATGTTATCATTGGATGATCCTTGTAAAATGTTCCTCTGCCTCTCCAAGGCTTTAGCCCTCTTTTCCTGGGTTTTCTTCCTGATTTTACTATCTCATCATGATATGATCTTCCTTTCAATCCTGCCTTTATATAAAATTCATCACCTTCAACATTACCACCGAGTTTAGCAGATGATAATGAGGAAGATGATAACTTTTCCATAACTGTTCTGATAAATCGATAGTATATTGGAATTGGTATAACTACCTCAAGCGATACCTGTCTTATTGAACATCCGGGCCAGAGTACAAAGTATAGATACATTGCCAAAAACCATATCTTCAATGGTGTATGTGAATAATGAAATACAGTACCTGTTTTGTCATTGAACGATCTTTTACAATGCTTGCAAAAGTACTTTTGGTAGGATCGATACTGACCATCCTTCTTTACGTTATTTGACTTACAATGTGGACATAATACGTAGTCTTTCCATCTGGCCTTTCTCAGTAAACTGGTACACCAACTTTCATCAGGAAGAGATGTGGTTAAAGTAAACACATCCTAATTATGTTTTATGCAGCTTTAAGCTTGGCTGAAACATTTGTCAATAAGAGCGTATCAAATAGCATTAAATATAGAAGTAATAATGGCTTCTCAGACTGAAATGACAACAAATCTTTATAATGAAAACGAAAATGTTGATATCAAATCTAAATTGACTATAAATAATTTAGATGCAGGATTTCATAATAAACATGTTCTTAAAGATATTAACTTTGGTATAGAAAGAAATTCTGTAACCGCATTTATAGGCCCTTCTGGTTGTGGTAAAACTACTCTCATTAGATGTTTGAATCGAATGCATGAAATGACACCAGGTGCCTATGTTAAAGGTGAAATTTTTTTGGATGAAATAAACATTTACAGTCAAAAAATCAATCCAGTAATGATTAAAAGACGCATAGGTATGGTATTTCAAAAACCCAATCCCTTTCCAACCATGAGCATATTTGATAATGTTGCATCAGGTTTAACATTAAATGGTGTTAAAGATAAAAAAATCATAAAGGAAATAGTAAGGGAAAGTCTAGAAGGAGCAGCATTGTGGGAAGAAGTAAAAGACGAATTGAATAAGCCTGGAATGAGTCTATCAGGAGGCCAACAACAGAGACTATGTATCGCTCGAGCGCTTGCTATGCAACCTGAAATTCTTCTCATGGATGAACCTACTTCAGCGTTGGATCCGATTGCATCTTCTAAAATCGAATATTTGGTCCATGAATTAAAGAAATATCTTACTATAGTAATAGTAACACACAATATGCAACAAGCAACTAGAGTTGCCGATTATACAGCTTTTTTATATCTTGGGGCATTAGTAGAATTTGGAAAAACAAAACAAATATTTGAAAAACCCAAAAAAGAATTGACAGAAAGGTATATCTCCGGTAAATTTGGTTAGAACTACCAAAAACTAATAAACTGTATTGTCCAATACTAAAATTGTTAATTATAAACAGAAAGAAAATAGAGTATTTAATAAATTTCTAACATTATAAAAGAAGATAATAATTATGACCGGATCTTAAAATTTTATTGAGGCATTAAAGAAATAGTAAGTTAATGAGAAATGAGAATATTATGACCACCATAATCATATTTGTTTATAAGATGAATTTTTTTATTTTCGATAGTATTGTATAAAGTTTAAATCAAGAATCAATCTTGTTACTAAATAAAAAATTAAGATAGATTATTTTTATTATAGCTACTGATTATATATAAGATCTATTGCGTAATTAACTACAGATAAAAATATTATAAAAATAAATATTAAAATTAAATCTATTATATGATTGATGTTGATTTTTATAATAGAACATATTCATAAGTATAATATTTTACGTTGTTGTTAATTACGCAAAAGATCTATATATTAATAAAAATTTTTTTGAAATTGATAAAAGAATTTTAATGAATGATAATTATAACTTAAAGCAATAAGATATATGTTTAAAAACAAATCTAAAATACAAATTAAAGAATTAGAAGATGACTATCTTAACAATAGCTTCTTTGAGACTTTGTCAAATTTAGCTGAAGTTGGCGGATCCGTTTATAATAAAGAATTCTCTAAGAACATACTCGAGAAAATAAAAAAATCAGGCAACATTAAAGTTTTTGTAGCTTACAATGATACTGAAATCATTGGATCAATTACAACAATTATAGAACAAAAATTTATTCATAATGGTGGAAAGGTTTGCCATATAGAAGACGTAGTAACACGAAAAGGGTTTGAAAATTTAGGAATTGGTTCTATTCTTGTAGAAAAAGCAATAGAGTTAGCAGTTCAAGAAAAATGCTACAAGGTAATTTTAAATTGTTCTAAATATAACTCAAGCTTTTATGAAAAATTTGGATTTTATAAATATGATATTGGTATGAGATATGATGTCAATATTTGATATAAATTTTAAAATTATACTTTCTAATTTAAATAAAATATAAAAGCAAAAGTATTATATTTGTTGATTTTCAAAGTATCAATCTAACAGTATTATTGTAGATGGTTGCTTTATCAACTCTAAAATACAATTTGTTTTATCTATAATTCTTGATTATTTACATTTTGATAACGGATATTAAACTTCAAAATGTCTTGCAAGAGTTTCTGCTAACAGAAAGAAATTAACAATTTTTTTGTTTTTGAATATAAACTTTAATTTTCCCAAGCCTATTATAACATCTAAATCAAATTGAACAAGAGAAAATACAGATAAGATTTATAGTCAATATAAGTAATTTTACTAAGTCTACAAATAAGTTACAGTTTCTTTATTATGCTATATCGAATTTCATTAATTTATTAAATATTTGAGACAGGGTCATAATAAATCAAAATAAACGAACCAATTTCATGATGCCAACAATAGAGTATTACTAACTGTGATACTACTACTACTAAAGAATTCTTGTATTGCTAGATAGTTTGTTGGCTGGATGATGATAGTTTTTTTTATCAAATATCATTTCCAATAGACTATATATCTTATTCGTTATGAAAATGAAATAATAGAATAAAATAATGACCGCGCCTCAATTATTGATTACATTTTATATTTTGTACTAGTGAGCTCTAATATAGATTAGTCTTACAATTGTTTTGATGTGATAGTAATAGTGTCTTGACAGTGGTGATAGTGTTGATAGACACATGATATGATATTGATTGACGGCAAGAGAAATAATAGTGTGATTGATTGACGGTTGATCGTCGACATGTGAGATAGTGATTATATAAACAGTGATAACATTTGCGACTGTTATGAGATAAAGTGATAGTGATTGCTGATCTGGTTAGTTAGTGATTGACGTAAAAGCGTCGATAAAGCGATATTGATAATTGTGGCTGTCTTGATTTTTTTCACAAGTACAATAAGATTTTTATTAGATCTAAAAGTAAAACATATTTGTCAAAGCGCTTCCAAGACAATGTACAGACGTTTTAACGTTTTTCCAAAGTTTCAAACCTATTTTAGTCAAATTCAAACCCGCATCAATTATGCTCATTATTATAAAAAAAACGCATCCAACACTATTGACAAATAATTTTTCTTTGAATTCATGTGTTAAATGATCTAGGGGTAGTGATTTATTTTGACTATTGTGTTACCGTACTACTAGCTAGACTACATTTTTAGTTATAATGTATATGTATGAATGAATAATTTTAGCCAATACTAATTTTTATAAATTTATACCTAAATATTAAAAATTTTTATTAAAAATATTAATAATTCTAAAATTCTTCATATCTTTATTCTATTTTTTAGTTATTTTATAAACACCTACCTACATTCCTATATATATATTTTTTAATTCTTTTTTGCATAAATTTTAAGCCTACATTCAGATTCAATATCCATAATAGACGAGATGACGTCCATGCAGCATCAATCTTCATTTTCACACCTAATAGTCAGATTTCACTTCCTCCTAAGTGTTCTTCTGTCTTAACGATGTTGACTACTACTAGCAATTTATTTTAAATTTCATTAAAATTGGTCTTGAATCGGAATTTTGTCGTATCGACGTTAGGGACCATTTTGCCTCATATTTCGCAGATAGATTAAAAGCGTACTACTTTATTGACGTCGTAACGACGTTAGCAATTCAATTGTTTCGAGCCTAACTTAGTAATTATTTTTCAAACAGTCATTGTTAAAGGGATGTATTTTTGAATTTTCTACTACTATTGCCTGTGGAAAATATTTGAAAAAGAAAATACTATATATTTTTTATATCAGCAGAAGTTTGGTTATTGAATTATTATGACGCTGTCTCAAATATTTAAAAGATAGAAGAGTAAAATAAATTTGAAAAGATATTATAAGATAGATTGTTGAAAAACTCTTGAATAAGGAACCAGAAAAAATCGTATAGTTCATTATTTGTTATTGATGTAGTTGCGAATATTATTCAATTTAAGCTTTCTAAGGATCAGCAATTATATCACTATTGTACATTGAGCATATTGTAGTATAAAGCAATTAATCAGACAAGTATAAATAGAAGGAAATAACTTAAAGTTAGTCAAGAATCAGATTTCAAACTAAATAATAGAGGAAGATTAGATAGACAAGTGTTATTTTATTTAAATTTTTTTGATCTAAAACGCTTTCAAGTATAATCTGATTATATTAATACTAAAATAGGAAAATGAGTTATTTTAATTTAAGAGTTATATTTAATTTTAAGTATAGATCTATAAATATGAATAATTCTCCTATAGTTGTATTTGATTCTGGTATCGGATCAATATCAATAATTAAAGAAATAAAAAAAGAACTTCCTAATGAAAATTTAATTTATTTTGCAGATAAAGCAAATTTTCCCTATGGAAAAAAGTCACAAAATGATCTTTTTAAAATTGTCCAAAATACAATAAAATATCTAGAGAGATTTTATCCCAAGTTAATAATAATTGCTTCAAATACACCATCTATACAAGTTATTGATCAAATGAAATCACTTACAAATATCCCATTAATTGGTGTTAAACCTCCTATTAATAAGGCAGTAAAGACGACTAAAAAAAAACACATTGGAATAATGGCAACAGAATCAACAATAAATAGCAAAGAATTAGATATACAAATAAGAACTGAAATTCCTCAAGATATTTTTGTTTCGAAATATAATGCATCTCCTTTAATTTCCTTGATAGAAGATGGGACTTTTTTAAGAAATAGGAAAAAGATTGCACAGTTAATAATACAGATACTTGGAAATATTGATGATATTGACGTAATAATATTATCTAGTACTCATTTACCGTTTATACTTGATCAATTAAATCAGATTTATCCGCATATAGAATTTTTAGATCCTTCACATATAATTGCTAAAGAGATAAAAAAATTTCTAATAAATAATAATCTAAACAACAAAATGAAAAATAGCAAAATGAGAATATTAGTTTCTGATAAGAAGAAAGAATTTCAGGAAATTCTACGACAAATTGGGCGAAGAGAAAAAATAGAAGAAGTTTTTTGGTCCGTTTAAACAAACAACAAAAAGAATAAATATATATTATTTTACCAAAGATTAAGATCAGATTCGACATACATAACGTGTATTAATTAATGAATAGAAAGATCAGATTGGGCATTGATGTTGGTGGAACTTTTACAAAAGCTATAGCTATAGACATTGCCTCAGGTTCTTTTCTTGGTAGGACGACGGTTCCCACGACCCATGATTCAGAAAGAGGAGTAGCTGAGGGAATAATTATTGCGCTAAGAGAATTAATGAAGAATTATAATATCCAAAGATATGAAATTGAATTAATTTCCCATAGTACAACTCAAGCCGTCAACGCATTGCTTGAAGGTGATACTGCAAAAGTAGGAATTATTGGAATGGGTGTAGGTTTAGAAAAATCTAATGTAGTTAAAAGAACTAACATAAAAGGTATTGAACTATCGCTAAATAAACAGCTTCAGACATGTTATCGATTCCTTGATACATCAAGATATTTAGAGAAAAATGAAGTAATATCTGCTATTTCAGCACTTAAACAGGAAGGAGCAAAGGTATTAGTTGTCAGTGAAGCATATGGTGTAGATGATCCCAGCAATGAACAATACGTAATGACTAATTCTGATATTCCTATTACAGCTGGTCATGAATTAACAGGAATTTATGGATTAGAAATTAGAACTATAACTGCTGCTATTAATGCTGGAATAATGCCAAAAGCAATTAGCACTGCCAAATATGTTGAAAATGTTGTAAGGGAGGAGAACATACATTGCCCAATTATGATAATGAAAGGGGATGGAGGAGTAACAGATATTGATACTTTTAAAAATAAACCCATCTTAACAATCCTATCAGGTCCAGCTGCTAGTGTTGCAGGAGCTTTATTACATTCTCATATTTTGCATGGAGTTTTTATTGAGATAGGAGGAACATCTACAAATATATCCATTATAAAAAATGGTAAACCTGAAATCAAATATGTAACGATAATGGACCATCCTACATGTATACGGTCAGTAGATGTAAGAGTGGCAGGAGTAGCTGGTGGTTCGCTCATTAGACTTGCTAAAAATCGGATAATCGATGTTGGCCCTAGATCGGCACATATAGCAGGACTAAGATATTCATGTTTTGTTGACCCTAATGAATTAGAAAATGCCAAAATAACAACATTCAAACCAACCGAAAATGACTCGGATGATTACATCTGTATTCAAACAGACGATAACAAAAAAATTGCAATAACTAACACTTGTGCAGCAAATGCATTAGGTTTAATAACGAAGGAGGATTATGCATTTGGAAATAGATCATCAGCAATTAGATCACTTTCTTTATTGGGTGAAAAAATGGGAATAAGTTATCAAAAAGCTGCAGAAATGGTATTGGATTTTTCTATTAAAAAGATCTTACAAATTATGGAACCTATGATAAAGGAATATCAATTAATTGAAAACAAAACTATTCTTATTGGTGGCGGGGGAGGTGCGTCTGTTTTGGTTCCATATATGGCTACAAAAAAGAAATTTCAGTATCAAATAGCTAAAAATGCGGAAGTAGTTTCCTCTATTGGTGTAGCAGCCGCAATGATATATGAGGAGATAGAAAAGACAATTGATAAGCCTGATTCAAATGATGTCTCTAATATCATAGACGACGTTAAAAAAAGAGCTCTTGATGGAGGAGCAGTTCCTGAATCCATATCAATACAAACTGAATATGTGAATGAACGTTCATTATTAAGAGCAATAGCCACAGGCAATGTTGAATTAGATATTGGAAAAAACAATAGAAAAGAAATTGATGAAAAGGAGGCGACTGAGATAGCTTCTTCTATTTTGGAAAATAATAATGTTCAAAGAATATTGGATATGAGAAATTATTATGGATTTACATGTGAGACAATAAAAAAACAATTTCTTATAAAAAAAAGAAAATATCCAATTGTAATATTAGATAAATTTGGAAGAATAAGATTACTGCTAGATAACGCAAAGATTATCAAAGGTAATAAAAATTTAAAAAATGAAATAGATACCTTAATTTTCAAATCAAACAATAAATCAAGTGAAGATCTCGCTCCACAAGTTCATATTTTAGATGATATGAAAATAGTTGATTTTTCTAGTTTAAGCTCACCTCAACATCTTATAGAAGCTATAAAAAAAGAGATAGATAAAATAAATACAGACAAAATAACTATTATAATAAAAATATAATTTAATTGATTGAAGAATGATTTAATTTTATATTATTTATTACTATATTTTATCCTCAAAATAATTATCGTTCTCATTAATCCTTAATGCTGCAGATGCTTTTTTAATTAGTTGATACATATTGTTATGACATGGACAAGTACATATTCTAGAAATCTCGTTATCTATTTGTGAATTAATGATTATACCATTACAATTACTATGGTCTTGTTGAATACAATTAAATGATTTATCACTCAACAATATTATTTTCATAAACCATAATAAAAAACCTTTTTTATTTTTATCTATTCATATTATAAATTTATTTATAAAAAAGGTTTTTATGATTGTATAAATTTGTTAATATTATTTGCTTAAAAATACAGTGGTAATAGCAGGTCCTGCATCCCGTGACTTGGCTAAGAGTATTTCAAAAAATTTAAATGTTAAATTCATAGAATCAGAACTAAAAGTATTTGCTGATGGAGAAAGCAAAATTCGTATTTCATCTGTTGATAAAAAACATTGTATAATAGTTCAATCACTTTATCCTCCCATAGATAGACATATAATTCAATTATTGATGATTATTCATAAATGTAGAAGAGATAATGCTTCAAAAATAACAGTAATAATTCCTTATATGGCATATGCAAGACAAGATAAGATGTTTTTAGAAGGTGAAATTATTAGTATTTTAGTGTTAGCAGAATTAATAGAAAACTGTGGAACGACTGAAATAATAACAGTAGATATTCATAATCAACATTCTTTGTCATATTTTTCAATAACAATTAAAAATATTTCTGCTATTCCAATTCTTGCGGAGTATCTAAAAAATAATAAAACTATTGATATTGAAAAATCCATAATTGTTTCACCAGATGAAGGAGGAACAAAAAGAGCAAAAAAAATTGCGGAGTTATTAAAATTACAAATATTATGCCTTAAAAAAACCAGAGATAGAAAGACAGGATTAGTTTCTGTTGAAGAAAATTTAGGGTTGGTAGTTGAGGGAATGGATGCAATATTAATTGATGACATGATTAGTACTGGTGGGAGTATAGTAAAAGCATGTGAAGTATTAAAAAAACATAAAATCAGAAATATTATTGTTTTGTGTACTCATGCAGTTCTTTTAGATAATGCTTTTGAAAAAATAATGAATGCCGGAGTTCAAGAAATCATTTCTACAAATTCAATTCCAAATATTTGCGCAAAAGTAGATCTAGCCCCTATATTGTCAAATGTAGTTGTTAATACTAATTAATCCGATTGTGAATGCATTATTTATTCTTAGTTAAGATGATTGATTAAGATGGTAGAGCTAAAAATAGTATTTTTGGGTACCGCTGCAGCTATTCCAACCTTTCAAAGAGGTTTATCTTCTATTGCCATCGTAAGAGGAGCTGAAATACTAATTTTTGATACAGGTGAAGGCATGCAACTGAAATACATCAGATCAAAATTAGGAATGAATAAAAAAATGAAAATCTTCATAACGCATATCCATGGAGATCATTGTTTAGGGCTTTTAGGTCTATTGCAAACTCTTTCGTTAATGGGTAGAACTAAACCTATAGAGATTTTTGGCGAACCCAGAGTTGAAGAATTTATTTTAGTAAACCAAAAAATATTGAATTTTAATATTAATTACCAGATTATTGTGCATAAAATACAAAATGAAGGTGTTTTAGTTGAAGAAAAAGATTATTGTATAAAGACCTGTTTTGCTGAACATTCTATTCTTGCTTTTTCTTACTTGATAGAAGAATATAATAGACCAGGAGTATTTGATGTTAAAAAAGCAAGAAAATATAGAATTCCAGAAGGTCACCTATATCGTTTATTACAACATGGGATTGATATAGAATACAAAGGAAGAAAACTATTTGCAAAAAATTTTACTGGGCCTTCTCGTCCAGGTCGCAAAATAGGAATATCAGGAGATACACGACCTTCCAAAAAACTGCAACAATTTTTTACAGGTTGTGATGTATTAGTTTTTGAATCTACTTTTACAGCGCAGGAAAAGAACAAGGCAATTGAAAGGTTTCATTCTACTGCATTAGAGACATCGTTATTTGCAAAAAATGCAAATGTAAAAAAATTAATATTAACTCATTTTAGTTCAAGATATGATGATCTCAATTTAATAAAGAATGAGGCAAAAAAAAACTTTGAAAATGTCCATATAGCTCAGGATCTAGATGTTATCGATGTCAGATATGCAGAGAAAGAAAAAAATATTAAATAAAAAACGAAATAAAAAAAAATTAATTTCTTGTAATATTTGTAGATATTCCTTTCTTTGTTTCATTTAGTATAAATTCTGCGGCAATACTAGAAGCATTGGTATTCTTTAATGTATCAATTAACAATGGAATACGGTCACGAGCAAGGTCTTCCAATATAGAAGTATCTACAATACTACTATTTACTTGATTAATAATAAAATCAATCACAGTATCGGTTGCATTTGAATTTCTGGTAATGTTTATAACCAATGGTAAATTTGATAAACCTTTTTCTTTGTCAATAGGTGGGGCATTCATAGCATTTGAAGCTTTCTCAGTAGTATTAGATAGGCTTAGTGGAATGGTAGAATCTTCTGCAAAACTTACATGAAACAGACCCAAATTTAAAAAAATCATTGAGCCAATTACAAGATACATAATTAAATTCTCTTTAATTTTCATACTCAATATAGTATTCTGAAGCCGAAATTTATTAATTTTTCTAATTTAATTTTAACTATTTGGTAACATAAATTTTAATAATTTATATTTACAAACCTATAATAAAACTATTGAATATTATATAATAAAGTTATATATAAAGCTTTAAAGGTAATGGGTCTAATTTTTTGAATCTTAATTCGATATCGAGAATATAATAAAGTTATAAAATTACCTCTACATCTATTGAAAAAAATCCCATATTATATTTATTCCAAAATCGAGTGAAAATACAATATTACCTTCGTTTAGAATTGAAAAGAGCGAATCAATGAAATAATAGGATATAATAATTATTAATTTTGTATTCCTTTTTTATCTCTTTCCTCAAATACTTCTTTTATAATTTGTAAACCATTTATGGAATTAGGAAATCCGCTATATAATAAAATTTGTATTGCAATCTCCAATATTTCATCTCTTGTCCATCCAACATTTAAAGCACCGTGAATATGTGACTTTAATTGGGGCACAGCATTTCCTAAAGTTAATAGTGAAGATAGCGAAACTAATTCTCTTGATTTTATATCTAATCCCTTGCGATTATAAATTTCTCCAAATGCAAACTCAACAATAAATTTTACTATGTCAGGTGAGATTTGCTTTAAATCTTCTATTACTCTCAATCCAAATTCACCATAAATTTCTCTAAAATTATTAAATCCTAGGTCATACTTATTTTCAGTCATATTTTAACTAAAAACTAATAATGCTATTTTAAAGTATTTGATTTACTAATTAATCTTTTTCTTTTTATGTTGTTTTCATTAAGTAATAAATAATAACATTGATTATTTAATAAAATATTCTATGTTCTTGTAGGAAGAGAAGTTAAATCTGGATGTTCTTTCTTAAGATGAATCTTTAAATCTTTTTTGTTATAACAAATTCTATTGCAAATTTGGCAAACTATTCTATCATATGATTGATCAGATCTATTAGAGATCATTCGAGCTTGATTAATAATCTTTGAGAAATAATCCTTTAGATCAAACATATATTTGATAGGATAAATTCACTTTATAAAGTTATTCTTCTTTTTGATTTTTAAACAACAGATATATTTGAATAATGACAAATAGAAAAATCATAAAATTTCTTTAAAAAATATTCTTAAAGTTAGTTTTTACTAATTAAATAAAAGAAATAATATATCCGTTATTGTAAAAGGTATTAAAAATATTTGAAAATAGATGAATTTCTTTCAAATTTACCTTCAGAAGTAATTTCTGGTTCTAATATTACAATAGCAGAAACTGTTTTTAGAAACATCTTTAAATTTTCCAAATTGTCGTCTAATGATATTTTTTATTACATCGGGTTTGGGAATAATGTTAATTCATTAAAAATTGCAAAAGAGGAATTTGGAGTTAAAAAGGTCATTGGAATTGATCAAAATGACAAATTCATTCAAAATGCTAAATATCAAACTCAAAATATAAAAGGAATAGAAGTTATTAAAAAACCAATAGAAGAATTAGATATCTCTGAAGCTACTATTTTGTTCTTTTGGCTTAATGATGTGGAACTCATAGATAAACTAAGATTAAAAATCGAAAAAGAAATGAATATTGGATCGCGATTAGTCACTTTATTATCTCCTCCTGGCCTTATGTTGCCGTCTGAAGTAGATTTTCCATTTATAATGTGTATAAAACCATTTATTTATGCGTCAGATTTAAAACAACAAATAAAATCTCTTTATGGTAATTCATGCCTGGATTTTACTGCCTCATGGTTACTATCTGAAAAGTATATTAAAAAACTTGAAACACCAACAAAATATTCTAGATTTATAAATATTCTTTTAAGTATGACAATTTGGATAAATGCTTGGAATAATGAAGTATCTTGTGAAAATGAAATCCCGCCTCCAGTTGAAAGCTATATTGGAATATTAAATGCATTTTTTAATATAGATTTAACAGAAATGATAATAAAAAAATAAGAAAATTCTTTACCTAGACTAATTAATATAGAAATTCTATTAAATCATATTACTATTCAAAATTATTATTTAAAGAGAAGTAGAGCTTTTTGTTATTAAAGGACATCAATTAAATAATGCTAATAATAATCCGTAAAAGTATCCTCATGGCCAAGGATTCAGAGAAAGGTAATTTAAAAAGATTAGCAATGATGCACCAATATGGACTTAATCCAAAAAAATTATATTCTGATTTATCTGTTCCTGATTTAGTAGAATTTTCAATTCAAAGAAAAGAGGCAATTTTATCTAATACTGGATCATTATCAGTTCAAACTGGTAAATTTACTGGAAGATCACCTGATGATAGATATATAGTCCAAGACAATATTACAAAAAAAACTGTTAACTGGGGTAAAGTTAATCATCCAATCTCTGAAAAGAATTTTGATAGTATTTTTGAAAGAATGAAAAAGTTTGTAAGAAATAAAGAACTTTTTCTATTAAATGGTTTTGTCGGAGCAGATAAAGAAGCTAGGCTGCCTATAAGTATAATAACAGATAAGGCTTGGCAATCTATTTTTGCAAATCAAATATTTATAAAACCAACAAAAGAGGAGTTTAAGAAACACAAACCAAAGGTTATTTTACTTTCATTAAACGACTTCAAATCAATACCAAAAAAAGATGATACTAATTCTGAAACCTTCATAGTTATTAATTTAAAGAAAAGAATCATTTTAATAGGTTCTACATCATATGCTGGAGAAATTAAAAAGTCAATTTTTTCATTAATGAATTATTATTTACCAAAAAAAGGTATATTTCCTATGCATTGTTCTGCAAATATTGGAAAAAGAAGTGATGATACTGTATTATTTTTCGGTTTATCAGGAACAGGAAAAACAACATTATCAGCTGATTCTAATAGATTCTTAATTGGAGATGATGAACATGGATGGTCTTCAAAGGGAATTTTTAATTTTGAAGGCGGATGTTATGCAAAATGTATTAACTTAAAGAAGGAAACTGAACCCCAAATTTGGAATGCAATAAGATTTGGATCTGTGATGGAAAATGTCATTGTTTCCCAACATGATAGAATTCCGGACTTTTCTAACGGTTCTCTTACCGAAAATACTCGTGTGGTTTACCCATTAGAATTCATTCCTGGAGCGCTTAATCCAGGTTTAGCAGGCCATCCCAAAGTGATTATATTTTTAACTGCCGATGCTTTCGGAGTAATGCCGCCAATCGCTAAGCTTAGTAAAGAAGGTGCTATGTATCATTTTATGTCAGGTTATACAAGTAAATTAGCTGGAACTGAACGAGGAATAACTCAACCAAAAGAAACTTTTTCACAATGTTTTGGTGCTCCATTTATGCCTCTCCATGCTACTAATTATGCTGAAATGCTGGGAAATAAAATTACTCAACATAATACAAAAGTATATCTTATAAATACCGGTTGGTTTGGTGGACCATATGGAATAGGAAAAAGAATAGATCTAAACTACACTAGATCCATGGTTACTGCCGTTATTAACGGAGAACTTGACAAATGTTCTTCTAAGTTACATCAAATATTTAATTTAGAAATACCTTTAGAATGTCCAGGAGTGCCTAATAAGTTATTAGATCCAGCACAGACATGGAATAATCAAAACGAATATTTACAAGCAGCAGCAACATTAGCAAATTTATTTATACAAAATTTTCAAAAGTTTGGAGAAGTTTCACAGAAAATTATTGATGCAGGACCTAAAAAGATAGAATTATAGCCCGGAGCAGATTCGAACTGCTGTCTCCAGGTTTCTTTTCAGAGATCCAGAGCCTGAAATCCCTAGCCCTACCAAGGAGTTTAGCCGCTAGATTCGGCATCAGCTATCGCAAGGAAAACTGATTCGACCGGGCTTCTCGAGCTATATACATTATTATTTTTTCCCAATATTTGATTTTATCTACTAGAAGAAGTATTTTTATTTTTATTTGATGGGATATCAACCAAATTAAAGTTAAACAATCATTTAAAACTCATTTCATACTTTAAAAATATAATTTCATGTAAGTATAGTAAATATGGTTAAAAGATATTCCATATAATAGAAACTTAATTTACAATAGATTACTAGTGTTATCAACAAAATTAACGATAAAATTTTATTCTTGAATAACTTTAACAAAGAATATTCTTTTGCAGTAAATACTTTATTCTTTACTATTCAATTATATATAGAAAATTCATTATATTTTAAAGAAAAAGTAATTTTTTGTTTTTTGGCTAAAGTACATTGTTTTCATCATCAACAAATGGTCTATTTAATAATATTATTGGACAGTTGCTTTAAGAGAATTTTTCTGATCCATCAATAGCAATTAATATTTTATTTATTTGTTGTTTCATATGTAAATATTGTTTATACCTTATAAAGTAATTATATGAGATAATCAATAAAAATAAAGATTCAATTATCTAAATTTTTTGTACATTGTACATTATAAAATATATATTTCAAAAAGTAAACTACTATTTTATATATATGTATTAAAAGTATATGAAAGCTAGTAAAGATTAAATTAAATCTAAATTAGTTAAGTTATCATTTTGTAATAATCTGAATAAAATTATGAGCCTAGCCCAAAAATAGATAAGAATATAGCTTCTTGTTTTTATCATATTTATATACTACAATTGAACAAAAAAAGGAAACATCAGCAGCATCATGTTATTAGAACAATCATACGAATTCCAGACGACCTATGGAATGAAATTAAAAATATTTTACCAGATGAAAAGCCAGGTAACACTAAAGGCAGACCAATTGTTCATTATAGAAAAGTACTTGATGGTATCATGTTTGTCTTGAGAACTGGATGCCAATGGAAAATGTTACCCAAAGAATATGGGTCTGGTTCTACCTGTCATATAAGATTTCAACAATGGGTACAGTCTGGTATCTTTGACAGATTATGGGCTAATTGTTAAAAATATACGATCATAAAAGAGGAATCAAATGGTCATGGCAATCACTTGATAGTATATCCGTAAAATCACCTTTAGGGGGGGGCAATGACAGGTCATAATCCTACTATAGATAGAAGCAAATTAGGAACCAAAAGACCTATTCTTACAGATAAAAATGGTATTCCACTATCCGCTGTTATAACATCTGCCAGTACTCATGATGTTACTGTTACAATTGATACAGTTGACAGCATTGTAATCAAAAGACCATCATCCAAACCACAGGATAAAAAGTGGAGGAAAAATCTATGCCTTGACAAAGCATATCATTCCAAAAAAGTAGAACAAGAAATTGTCAAGAGAGGATATATTCCCCATATAAGACATAGAAGAGAAGAACAAATATTTCATAGAAAACATCCAGCATGAAGATGGGTAGTAGAGAGAACAAATTCATGGCATAACAATAGATTCAGGAAATTGTTTACAAGGTACGAAAAGAAACAAGAGAATTATCTTGGTCTTGTGCAACTAGCTAATAGCATAATTGTTTACAGGAGGATAATTTTGGGATAGGCTCTAACTTTTTTATTATTCTTTATATCCTAATTGTCCTCTATTTGAAATAGATGAAGTATATTCTCAATTAAATAGAGTTATGGTTATTAATAATGAAAGAAACAATAATCTTCCAAATAATAATGCGAATCCTAAAGTAGATGTGAAAAAATGAATGAATGTACACCTTTTGGCCATAATATTAGAGACGGAGATGGTAACCGCAAAATATCTGGTAATAATGGCAATGATTTTCTAAATGGAAAATCAGTCAGGATATGATAGAATTGGTGGAGAAAATGAGAAAGATGAATTAAAAGGAGGAGATAGCCACGATCTTTTTATTTGTGATAAAAAGGACCATATTATAGATTTTAGTATAGATGATAAAGACAAAAAAAGTTTCTGTGATCCAGTAGATATAGACAAAGAAAATGACAAAGATGATTAGTATGATAATGGCGATGGAGAATAGGTAGATAATTAGATGCTATTTATTTAATTAAAAAAAGTATAAAACTCTAAAATGAATCTATTAATGTGTCTATCTAAAAAATACCATATCACGGTAATTTTTGTTTTAAGTAAAATTATTTATGAAATAAGGATTTCATTTTATCTTTATCGTTCTTTGTAAAACAAAGAGCGCAACCGAATCTTTCCCAAGTAAGCCCACTTTCTATATTTATATCCCTTGATTTATTGATTAATGATTTAGCTATTTTTATTGCAAAACTATCATTTAGAGTAATGGTTCTTGCGAATTTAATAGATTCATGAATTAATTTAGTATTTAATAAAATATTTAATTTTTCACTATCAATATTTTCATTCTCATTAAATAGCAATAAATGATTATTACTTAAAGAAATAATCATATTAAACAAATTAATTTCTTTTGCTTCACTCGCACGAAGTATTTTGCCTGTATATATAAGTTCTTTTGCTTTTGCAATACCAACTATCCTTGCTAATCTCTGTGTACCACCCCATCCAGGTGGAATTCCTATTTTTACCTCAGTTTGTCCTATTTTAGCATTAGATGAGGCAATTCTTATATCGCAAGCTAACGCTAGTTGGCAACCTCCTCCAAGTGCATATCCATTGATTGCAGCAATTACAGGTTTCTCTAAATTTTCAATAGTATTCAATAGATTATGCACATGAGAAGCATATTTTTCTGCCTGCAAAGGATCCATTTTAATGACTTGATTTAAATCCCCTCCTGAACAAAATGCTTTATTACCAACACCAGTTAAGATAACAGCATTTATTTTATCATCATTAACTATATTATTAAAGATCTCTAATAATTCAGAAACAAGTTCAAAATTTAATGCGTTTAATACATCTGGCCTATTTATTTTAACTATCGCAATATCAAAATCTTTTTCAATTAATACATGTTTCATTTATTATATCAATGATAAAAAATAGCAAATTTAATCATTTATTTCATTTTATATTAATGGTAAAGTAATTATATTTTTAATAAAATAATCTTTGACAGTAACTCTATATGCTAATTAACAACAAAAAATATTAGTAATATAGTAAAATAAAACAATATAAATATGTTGTAGTTATTTGTATTAATTTTTAAAAAGATTAGATTACTATTGATTTATTCTTTAATTATAGATAGACAGTATTTGCAGATCTATTTGTAAAATTTATTTATGAGACACTTTTTTTGAAAATGCATATTAACATTTGAAAGCAATAATAAGAAAATATATAATTATTTGA
>CAWIYT010000023.1:0-17333 GCA_963840085.1 uncultured Nitrososphaerales archaeon | reverse complement strand
TGAATTAGTGTCTAAAAAAGACGAACAAATAGATGATAATAAGAGTCGGAAGTACGTGTCGTCCGTATCGCCATTAATACTGTCCCAAAACGAAGTAAAAAGGCAAAAAGGAATATGGTATAATCTAAAAATCCTACTACTAAAAAACAATATCGAGATCTATGTAAATGATATCCTGAGGATTAATGTGCCAGCAGGTGACTATTATCAACCCTCTTCTGTTGAAAAAAATACCACTGGCCATCCTATATCACGGGTTGGAATTAGCGCTTATTATAGCAAATCAGAATTTCAACCATTAATATTGGGTCACATTTCTGAATTAACAGAACAATCCTATTCACCATACCAAAAATTATACTACAAGCATTATTATCCTCTTAGTATACTCGCATTATCAAAGATGAAATACGACTCTTTTATAGATGATGATATGTCAGCTTTTTCAAAGAAATACGTGATACTTCCATTTGATGTGACTTCATCTCAGGAAAATGAGGCTAGTAAATATTTGGAATTTGTAAATAATGGAGGCCATCTTATTATAATGAATTCAGATAATTTCGAAGGTGTATTTAGTAAATTACTTCCAATTAAACTGGGGAACTTGACAAAATTTGATAGCATTGATTCATTCGATTCAAACAAAATAGGAGAAAAAAAATATAGTCTAAACATTTCTGGTGTAGCTAAAAATATTGAGATCGATCCAAATAGCAATTTAACTGTAAAGTCCTATTATATGAATAAAGATGAGAGTGATAAATCTCAAAGAGTTGCACCATTTGCAATAGAAAAAAATTATGGACATGGGAAAATAATTTTTGTCAATGCACTTGGATATTTTGATGCAATCTTTGGCAATTCGTTGAGCTCTGACAATACCAGAGACAGTAATAAAAATCAGTACTTTGCAACACTTTCCAAGGTTGCACCTATTATTGGATTACCAGAAGATGATCTATATGTTGAAAAAAATTCGCCTCAAATTCCGTCATTCGTAACATCAAGAATCCTAGGGGACTTGCAAATATTCCCTAGACAAACTATAACAATTAATAGCGCATCATTAATGTTCCCAGATAGCAGCAGTATTAACAATACTCATGCTTCATATAACTTAACTGCAAGTCTTGTATCTATTTCACCAAATCCTCTTCAGAAAATATCATTTACAAGTTACAAAATATTCAATAATACTTTTACTGCCAGCGATACGGATGATAATTCCAATCTTATGGTAAAAAAGACAAGTAATAATAGTAATCAGAATAGTTATAATATTAAAAAGGTAGTAATAAAAGATTTAAAACTGTATGGTGGACCATTTGAAATCCTTATTAAAGTAACTAATAGTAGCACACCTTTGTATTTACCAACATCGTCATCCTACAATGACTATATCGAAATGTCAATTCGGCGGGGGTTTGATTTGACTATTAAATTTCCAAATAATAATTCATCCTACGCTCAACTCGATTTATTAAAAGAAGGAGATGAAAAAGATTCTTTCCAAAGGGTAAAGGTTTCTGGTTACAACCATAATAATGCTGCGGGCAGTAACAGGACCCGGACAGATCGTCCTACACAATGTGAGAACTGATGTTGAAGCTATAAAGCATATATCAACTTTAATGAAAAGTCCAGAAATTAATATACTACAAGGGGATAAACCAAAAGGTTCAGACGAAGAAACTAGATCCCTCAGCTTCTTAAAGAATTCACCTGATGACAGTCCAACTATAATCCAAAAGGGAAACGGAGGCATAGACATAAAAATAGATCATGTTGACAATTATAACAAACCTTACAATGGACGGGTTGAAACACAATTTATAACATATCTTGATGTCATTCAAATAACTAATGGTAACGGGAGTAAGATTCCTCCTGAAAGTGAAAACTTTTGGTTTTCCAAATTAATATCAAAGAAACCTGGTGATATCTCAGAATATGCAAAGGAACATGGAATCGAAGTGCCATGGCGCAAAGTAATCGTTTCCACACATAGTAGCATAACGGCTATTGCGATAGTTGCCGTAATGGTAGTAGTTATTGCGTTGTCTCGGTATAAGATATTAAAATTCAATAGAGAATGATAAAAATCAAACACCAGATATTTGTGGTTATTTTTTATCAGCTTACCACGGCTGTAAGACAACATTGAAATTTTAAATTATCAAGTTGTATTGAACAAATATTAGTGAAGTAAATTCATCTATGATCACGACATAGTAAATCTATTAGCAGCATTTGCATGTTATAGAGCTGTTCCAAGTATATGCATATGATTTTTAACTATACATTCTAGTTATTGAGGTACATCTGTATCTCAGAACTAAAATGCAAGTATATGCCGTAGGATATAGCTTGTGCATTTTAGTATCTCACTAACATTTGAAATATGGGATTTGATGAACCGATATAAATATTAACGACGCAAAGTCGATGTAAATAATTGAGGTTTGGCAATTACAATTTATTTTTAATTTTTCCAGGGGTTCTAGTTTTCTGGATTTTCTGTATATTTTCTTCTATCTTATTTACTCATACGAGATAGAAATACTCTTCCACTTTCCATCATAATTACTGTATTAATTTTTGGATTACCATATACAGAATCAAAAAATGGTTAATTGAAAACGAATAATTCTAATTGCTCTTGAAAAATACTCTTCCAAGATGAAAAAATTCAATAATTTTATCATCTTTATCAAAAGACATTTCTAAGATATTACTCATCAAATTTGTAAATTAATACATTATATTAATGTGCATTTTGTGAAGGCTACATAACATTTCCGATATGTTTAATTTGCTTAAATATTTTTATAATCCACCTTGTGGTAGAGTATTCAAATGCTGAAAAGTCTACCATTTTTTTATATAATTTTAGTTTTAAGCCTACCTTTAGAAAATAACGTAGTTCATGGTAGTGAATTAAAATCAAAAGAAATGCCAATCATAAATGACTCCAGTCTGAAAGTAGAATTAATTTATCAAGGAGATTTTAAGGTTCAACCTTATCAATCATCACCAGTAAGCACTATGACATTCCTAGGGAATGATATTTTGATCTTGAGCAAGAATGATGGAACCATATACAGAATCAAAAATGGTACTCTTCTAGATGCTCCTTTACTTGATGTAAATGTAGTTAACAAACGTGAAAGAGGCTTGTTGGGAATTGCCACATCAAAAACAAAAGATAGTAACGTAGATTATGTTTTTGTGTATTACACAGAATCAAAAAAAAGGATGGCACTGATCTTTGCCATACGACTTATTATTGTGTGCCTGGAACTGAGCCAATAGGTAATCGTCTTTACAGATATGAATTGGCAAATGATAAATTAGTAAATCCGAAACTATTGCTCCATCTGCCAGCCATACCTGCACCAAGTCATAGTGGAGGTGTAATAAGAATAGGCCCTGATAATAATCTATACATTACTATTGGAGATTTAGTTGGTTCAGTTAATAAGAGCTCGAGTACGAAAGCTCAAAACTTTAAAGACGGAACAGAACCCGATGGAAGAGCTGGAATACTTCGTGTCACTCAGGATGGTAAAGTTGTAGAAGATGGAATTCTCGGTAATTCATATCCTTTGAACTTGTACTATGCATATGGGATACGAAATAGTTTTGGGCTTGATTTCGATCCTGTAACCGGTAAACTGTGGGACACCGAAAATGGACCGCTTTATGGTGACGAGATTAATCTAGTTGAACCTGGATTTAATAGTGGATGGATTATAATTCAAGGTGTATGGAAACCAATTTCGAATCCTGAGTCCAACAGAGATCTTGTGGCCGGCAGTAAATTATTGGATCCTACTGACCTTGTAAACTTTGGCGGAAAGGGAAAATATAGTTCTCCTGAATTCGTGTGGAAAAGTCCAGTCGGTCCTACTGCTCTAAAATTTCTTGATTCTAGTAATTTAGGCAAACAGTATGAAAACGACCTGTTTGTTGGATGTTTTAATTTAGGAATTATATTTCATTTTGACTTGAGTAAAAATAGAAGAGAATTATCTCTTAGCAGTATCCTCAAGGACAAAATAGCTGACGACAAGAATGAGCTTAAGGACATAACTTTTGGTGAAAGATTCGAGGGCATAACTGACCTTGATGTTGGACCTGATGGATATCTATATGTCCTTTCATTCAAGGGAGATACTGTAAATATCTATAGGATAGTTCCAAAAGATGTTGACTAAACTAAGTTTTGCTCCCATGTCAAAATTTAGCCAAGGCCTGCGTCCGAACTGATTGATGAAAATGACCCCATCCAATAGACATTACTAAGAATATAAATATTGCATTTCTAAAAACGCCATTAAACTTGACTGAAAGACCAATATTTCTTTCTATTCACTATCTTACAAAATCTGATAATACTAATGCAGAGTTTATAATTGAAATACGGGATAATAATGATACTTTATTATAGGACAGTATCCTAAAGAAGACAGACGGCACATTTCAACCAGAATTCCTTGCACTAGGGAAAGACATCTCAGAGAAGCAAGTAAAATTGGATGTAAAAATACGAACTAAAGAAAATAGCGTACATACATTAGCGTTTAATAAATTTTCATTAATTAGTTAAATAAGATTTGTTGCTGTTTCACTAATCTTAATGAAATTATTGGTTAATTTAATTGATCGGTACAATATCGATCATGTAAATCTGTCAAAGATTGAAAATAATAAATCCATTAAACGATATCAAACTATTCTGTTTTTACTTTGAAGGTTGAGAATCGGTATAACAATCTTCCCTTGATATAATATTAATAGATTTGTTAACAACATCGTGATAGGGATTTCATGACTAAAAGCAGGAACTATATACATTCAAGTCCATAATTAACCTAAATAAATCTAAATATAACAATACATTTATTACGATAAGCTATTGTGTCAAACACAATGTTTATGAATAGTTTAACAAGGATATCCCTGTCATTAACTCTTTGTGCTTTATTAATTTTAACTGTTAGCGTTAAAACCATGTTTCCAGAAATATTGCCTGTATCAAATGAGGCATTTGGGATTACCAATCCTTGTAAATGTGTCATATTTAGATTGGATGATATTCAGGATAGATACCTAGATGCTGTGCAGATAAAGATTATGGATCTTTTTCTCTCTAGAGGTGAACATCTTACTATTGGTTTGGTTATGCATCATTTTGGTAACGACACCCTTATTTTAAATAAAATCTCTGAAGGACATAAAAAAGGATTATTCGAATTGGCTTTACATGGATGGGAACACAAGAACTACTCCACCTTGAGTGAACAAGAACAAAAAAGCTCATTATATAAGGCAAATGAAAGGATGCAAATGATATTTGGAAAGACATCAGATATATTCATTCCTCCATATAATAAATTTAATAATGACACCCTTAATGCAATTAAGGAACTTGGAATCAAAATAATGAGCAGCTCAAGTAAAGGATCAATATAGGTTCGACCTAGGAACCAGTATTTTTATTTCAAATGCGAAAAAACAGAACACTAGTACTTCTCAAGTTTTATAGTATTTACCATACACAACTGAGTTTAAGGAGTTTATAGGTCGTTCCCAAATTAAAATGCCCGTTGAAGTAGTTGCTAAGAATATTAACGCCAACATAGAGGAATTCGGCTATGCAATAGTATTGATTCATCCCCAGAGCTTCATAAAACTTGACGAATCAGGACATTTTTTTAGCGAGAATGCAAAGCAAGAGCAAATAGATAAGAAGGATGTGAAAGATCTGGAATATTTGATTGACCTTCTGACGAAAAAAGGGATAGCAATTTCTACTTTTCATAAGTTATTAGATAGTTAAGTTAGTGTGCCTTCTTATTAGCAATAAGTATCTATTCTAGAGGAATTTAATAACATGCGTCATAGGTCATTATCCACAACAACTTGAAAAAGGGTTTCATACAGGCAATATCATCAACATTGATTCTGTTGTAGTATATATTGTCCTTTTAGCTGTCATGGTAAATTCTTCGTCTAGCGCCATCTCATTATTTATTAATTGGGACAAAATGGCACCAATTGATCTATTAGATCAAGTAGCGGCAATAGTACCTTCATTCTTTCTACGTGGCTATGTGTTGGTAACCATTTTAAATCAGAAATAGAAGTTAACAGTTTTACCAAAATTTACATGGAATTGAAGTGCCATGGCAAAAGGTAATTAGTTCTACACCTAGTACCACGGTAGCTCTTGCCATAATAACCCTAATGGCAGTAGTTATTGCGTTGTTTTAGTATAAGATATTAAAATTAAATAGAGAATAATAAAAATCAAACATCAGATATTTGTGATTATTTTTTATCAGCTTACCACGGCTGTAAAACAACATTGAAATTCAAATTCTCAAATTGTATTTAGCAAGTATGAGTGAAATAAATTCATCTATTATCACGGTATAACAAATCTATTAGCAGAATTTGCGTGTTACAAAGACATGTTCCAATATGCATTTGATTCTTAACTAGACGTTCTAGTTATATAGATGCACAGCTATAGGACCCAAGATGCCGGTTCATGTCATAGGAATATATCTATGCATATTACTACCTAGCCACCATAGAAATATGAGATTTAATGAACCGATATTAATATTAACAACGCAAAGTGGATGTAAATAATTGACGTTTGGCAATTTCAATTTATTTTTAATTCTAGCAGGAGCTCTGATTTCTGGATTCTCCGTTTTTTTTATTCTATCATATCTACTCATACCAAATCGAATCACTTTTCCAATTTCCATAATAATTTCTATACTAATTTATGGACTAACCAAATATTACTCTGTAAACGAACAGTGCAACACTAAGAAAAGGAATAATCCACAACGGATTGAAAAAGTGTCTAATTACAGCAGTATCAAAAATATTGTTTTTATTATTGTATACATAGTGCTTTTAGCTGTCCTCGTAAATTCTTCTTCTACTGCCAACTCAGAATTATTTATTAATTGGGACCAAATTACACTTAGTAACCTATTAGATCTAATAGCGGCAATAGCATTTTCATTCTTCTTACCAGGCTACGCGTTGGTAACGCTTTTAAATAAAAAATACAAGTTAACACTTTTACCAAAATTATTACTTGCATATCTTTTTAGTATACTTATTAGTGGACTGGTAGGTTACATCAGTGGATCATTGGGATATGCGATCTCTAATACTAGTATCTTCCTTATTGCATCTTATATATTGATTTTTTTGGTTTCTTTATCACGGTTGAATGTATTAAGCAGAGAGTTTTATAATTTTGAGTCGCCATCATTATTCTACCGGCCGTTGTCCAAAGTATGGACGTCACTAAGAAATAACTACTCACAATATATTGTTTTTTCAAGCCTCTTTGCTTTAGTAATTTTATACACTTATTACCTCAATAATGGCGAAATCATAGTCGATCAATGGTATCATCATGGTCGTGCCATTTTGATTGGTTCTGGATTATTTAGAGATCTTGCTGTGACAGACGTAAGCGAGTTAAACCCACCATTTTTCTCTGCTTTGTTGGCATCATTTTTTAATTTATCAGGTTCACCATCGGTTAATGCTTATGTGGCGATCAACTTCTTAAACATCGTACCTGTCTTTGCATTTTACTATTTTTTTATCAATTGGATTCCTAAGGATAAAAAAAGGGCAGCACTGCTTGCTACTACGTTATTTATGTTAAGTTCTGGATTTGGCTGGGTCTATGCAATTAACTCAGCTGTAACTACTCATCAAGAGGTAACATTTGATGTATCATCTTCCATGAATATCCTCAATGAAGCAACAGAGAAGACTTATGACATTGGACCTGTAACCACATTCATCAATGTAGGTCATCCGGATATTACAACCCCATTAATAATAATTGCTCTTCCAGCAGGTTTTACATTGTTGGGTTTGTTAAAAGAAGAAAAATTATTTTATTTCAACAAAAGTAATAATATTATATTATTCAGACCAAAATCAAGATTATTTACAATACTTACTTATATGGCAATAATAACTGGAATTTCATTTTTAGGTATTTTAGCTCACGATGAATTTTACCTTTTTATTATAATTGCTTCCATTGCGATGGTTGTATTCTTTAGATCAATGCCAGTAAATGTAAATTATTCTATATTTTTTGTTTCATTCTTGTCAGCGATTTTATTGGTCATTTTGGTTGATACTCTCCTTTCCCCTGCAAAGTACTATACGTCCAGAGAAATACTGGGGATTACACTGACAACAATTTGTTTGATGTTTGTGTCATTTACTTGGTCGTTGTATTTGACCTTGCGTAAAATCAAAATTTCTAATATATTAAATTCCGATAACTTTAGAAGACGAATTAAAATAGTAACAGAACAAGCAATAATAAAAAGGGCAGTAACATACATTTTTTAAATGACCATCAGATTAGATTTCTAAAACTTTCCTTAGGCATAGTAATAGTTTCAGTAGTTGCATATTTTTATTTATTTACCACCATGGTTTGGAACGAACTTTCCGTAGATGAAATACATATCCAAATAGAGCCTGAATCGAATGTTCCATGGTATATTTATCCGATGAAATTTGGATTGACGGGATTGCTTGGTGTAGCATACTTACTATCTTATCTTTTTAAGAAGTTTGAAAAAGAAATTTTCATTTTTGGAATAATAGCCATTGTTGCTTTTTTTGCTGGTCCGTATTATGATGAACATAGATTTGGTAAATATATAATGGCCGGTATGGCTGCATTTGCAGCATTACTAATCTACCAAATTATTTCTTCACACATGATGGAACGTAAATTAAAACTGAGTCCTTTGATTGTCGGAATAGTGTTAGGGTTAGTCGTTACTTCAAGCGGTCTTTCAATATTTATGTATGCAGGTTATGTTGAATTATTTGCAGCAACAAGCCACTATACTGAGAACAGCAGAAGGGACTTTCCGACAAAATCAGAATTAAAACTGCTAAATTACTTGAGTAATGAGGTTATCGGTTCAAAGGCCGCTAATATTGCTGTACCTGAAAAAGAAGTGAGTAATTCAAAAGGATTTATTACAAAAATTTATGGTTTTACACCGATACCTAGAGTAAAACTATTGCAAAGCCCGCTGACCTTAAACGCATCAACATTGGAAGGGCTATACAATCTGCTAGACCAAAATGATGTTAGATATATTCTATTACCAAAGAAAGATGTAATTGCTCATACAGTAAATGAGAGTGTAGCGTCATCAATTAGCAATAAATATGATGAGAACGTTGGAAATGTTGTTCGTTTTGCGCTCGATAACTTTCCAAAGTCATATGAAGATAGAGATTATATAGTCCTAGAAGTCTTACCTCTGGTATCAAAGACATTAAGTGGCAGTGATGTAGCACTAATATATCGAACAGATTTTCATGAATTATTACCCTCAGTTTCTACTGAGCGTGCTGTATTACCGTTTAATTCTGATTTTTTTACATTTAATATAGAAAATAGTAGTAAAAATAATTCTAATCATAATAACAGTATTATTAACAATATTGAAGGACAAAACAAAAACTTGCCGATAGCTAATAATACTCTAACTCTAGATGACAACATCAGCAATAATAGCAAAGACAGAACCGTCCTTTGGTCTCGTCCGATTCAAGAATTTCAGCAAAATGATGATATAAGTAATGGCACAGATAAAGGAACAATTATAAATTATATTGAAAGCACTTTTAGAGAAATAGATGATATTCGGATCGAGAACAAAACTGAAAAAGAGAGTCAAAACAAATCTTTTGGCACAGGTATTTTGTGGGAGCATGAGAATAAGCATTATCGTGTTTCTATTACCAAAGATAGTCTTAAATTATCCCAGAGTCCATCAAATACAAACCAGTTTATTACCACTGATCTAGGATCAATTCAAAACGTCTGCAGTGCGGACATTGCATGGTATAATGGGAATTCCCGTCAGTACCATTTTGTAATAGCCACATCTACCGATGGAACTGCATTTACCAACAAGTTCAGTGGTTATAGTAGTGGTACTACGCTAAACTCAGAAAAATATACCTTTGACTCTACGGATGCAAGGTACGTAAGGATAACTGTCAATGGTAACACTGCAAATAACTGGGCAGCTATCACGGAACTTGATATGTTTGGTTCGACATCGCCTCCACCATCTAGTTCATGTACAACTAATCTTCTTATAGGCAATGTAACCGCCAGTGGTAATGATGGTAATGTACCTCTAAACGTAATTGATAATAATCTTACTACAAGATGGGCAGCAATTAATAATAATGAGAGTCAGCAAGTACCAGGGTTAATACTGTCCGAAAACGAAGAAGTAAAAAGGCAAAAAGGAATATGGTATAATCTAAAAATCTTATTACTAAAAAATAATATCGAGATTTATGTAAATGATATCCTGAGGATTAATGTACCAGCAAGAGACTATGCCGAAAAAAATATTGCTAATCATTCTATATCGAGAGTTGGAATTAACACTTACCATAGCAAATCAGAATTTCAACCATTAATACTTGGTCAAATTCCTGAATCAGTAGAACAGTCCTATTCGCCATACCAAAAATTATACTACAAGCATTATTATCCTCTTAGCATGCTCGCATTATCAAAGATGAAATATGACTCTTTTATGGATGGTGATATGTCAGCATTTTCAAAGAAATACGTCATACTTCCATTTGATATATCAGTAGAACAGGAAAATGAGGCTAGTAAATATTTGGAATTTGTAAATAAAGGAGGCAATCTTGTTATAATGAATTCAGATAATTTTGAAGGCGTATTTAGTAAATTGCTTCCAGTTAAGCTGGGAAACTTGACAAAATTTGATAGCATCAGTCTTGTCAATTCAAACAAAATAGGTGAAAAAAAATATAGTCTAAATGTTTCTGGTGTAGCTAAAAATATTGAAGTCAATCCGAATAGCAATTTAACTGTCAAGTCCTATTATATGAATAAAGATAAGAGTGATAAATCTGAAAGAGTTGCGCCGTTTGCAATCGAAAAAAATTATGGACATGGTAAAATTATTTTTGTAAATGCAATTGGATATTTTGATGCAATCTTTGGCAATTCGTTGAGCTCTGGCAATACCACAGACAGTAATAAAAATCAGTACTTTGCAACACTTTCCAAGGTCGCTCCTATTATAGGTTTACCAGAAGATAATCTATATGTTGAAAAAAATTCGCCTCAAGTTCCATCGTCGGTCGCATCAAGAATCATAGGTGACTTACAAATATTTCCTAGGCAGACTATAACCATTAATAGCACATCTTTGTTATTTCCAGATAGCAGCAGTTTTGACAATAATCATGCTTCATATAACTTAACTGCTGGTGTTGTATATGTTTCAACAAACAGTGTTCAAAAAGTATCTCTTACAAAACATAGATTGTTCGATGACGCCAATAGTACGGATGTTATTTATAAATTACCTCAAGTAAAAAACACAAGCGGCATTAACAATTATGATTATAATATTAAAAATGTACTAATAAAAGATCTAATGCTGTATGGTGGACCATTTGAAATCCTTATTAAAATAACTAACAGTAGTACTCCTTTGCATTTACCAACATCGTCATCTTACAGTGACTATATTGAAATGTCAATTCGGCTAGGATTTGATTTGACTATTAAATTTCCAGACGATAATTCATCATACGCTCAACTGGACATATTGAAAAAAGGAGATGAAAAGAATTCTTTTCAACGCATAAAACTTTCGGGCCACGATCATGATAATACTGCTGGAAGTAACGGTACCGGACAGATCTTCTTACACAATGTGAGAACCGATGTTGAAGCGATAAAGTATATATCAACCTTAATGAAAAGTCCAGAAATTAATATAATACAAGAGGATGAAGCAAAAAGAGCGGAAGAAGCCGCAGACAAAGAAATTCGAGATCTCGGATTGAAGAAAAATTCTCCTGACAATACTACGCTTGAATTACAGAATACAAGTGGAGAAATAAAGATAAAAGTAGATCATGTTGACAATTATAACAAACTCTACGATAATGGAACTAAAACACAGTTTATAACATATTTTAGGAATGACATTGGGATAACTGACGATGATAGGAATGTCCTTCCTTCCACTATGGAACAATTTGAGTCTAGCAAATTAGTATCAAAGAAACCCGGTGATATCTCAGAAGATGCGAAAGAACAAGGAATTGAAGTTCCATGGCGAAAAGTAATCAGTTCCACACCTAGTATCATAACGGCTATTGCCATAGTAGCAGTAATGGTGGTAGTTATAGCGTTGTCTCGATATAAGATATTAAAATTCAATAGAGAATAATAAAAAAATTGAAAATAACTAACTACATAAGAAAAATGTATAATCATTCCGTAATTTTGATTTCCATAGTACTTATTTTGGCAGGTTTTACCCATCTTTGGAATCCCATAGGTTTTCCACATCCAAATGTTGATGAGGGTATATACTTGGGAAGGGCAATCAATTTCTTAAATACGCTGGATTTAAGAGATTCATCCATTGGTTATGATCATCCATACTTTGGTCAGATCCTCTTGGCTGGTTTCTTCTCTATAACAGGGTATCAAAATTTATTCAATTCTGCTGAATTCTTGAATTATGAAATGATCTTTCTTGTTCCCAGAATTTTTATGGGGATACTAGCCGTTGCTGATACTTTTCTAATATTCAAGATAGCAGAGCTTCGCTATGATAGAAAGGTGGGATTCATTGCATCCGTTCTTTTTGCAGTAATGCCAATAACATGGCTAACGCGTTGGGTGCTTTTAGATTCTATCCAACTACCTCTAACCTTACTGTCCATATTATTTGCTGTTCTTTGTTTCAGAGGCCGCATAGAAAATGCTAACATTGATAACAAAAATATTATTCTTGTATTGCTTTCAGGTGTATTTTTGGGCTTATCCATATTTACAAAGATACCAGCTGTTATGATTGTTCCTCTTGCAGGCTATCTAATTTTTACAAAGAGCAAAAGGAATTTCAAAATTCTGGGTTTATGGTTTATCCCTGTAATTTTGATACCAATATTATGGCCAGCTTATTCAATAACTGTTGGTGAATTTGATTATTGGTTAGGTGGGATAAATAAGCAGGGACACAGAGAAAGCAATCCATTATATCTTTCAATTACTGAATTTGTAATGATAGACCCAATTCTCCTCTTTGCTGGTACTTTTGGTATAATACTTGCAGCAGTAAAAAAGGATTTATTTATTTTGTTAGCAGTAATTCCATTTCTTCTTTTTCTGTATTTTATTAATTATGTCGTAATATTTCACCTAATGTATATTGTCGTAATATTATGCATCTCAGCATCCAGATTGTTTGTTGATATTATGTGCTTTGTTAGTAGAAATAAGTCTCTACTTTTGTTATCAATAGGAGGAATTTCACTGATTTTAGTTTATGGATTTACTAATACCTTCGGGTTAGTAACTAGTAATGAAACGTCACAATATTTTGGAGCTGCGGCGTTAGTTGACCATTATATAAAATCTGATAACATAGTTAATGATGATGAAAGTAGAGACATTAACAAAAATATAACGGTATTAGCGCATCCGTTCTTTATTTGGATACAAAAATATGTGTTCCATAATGAGAATTATGTTTCGTTTTTTCAGATTCCAAAAAAATTAGCATTCGAAAATCAAAAAATTATTTCTATAATTGATAGCGGATTGAGGGACAAAATCCAGCGAGACGATTATACTGGAATCAGATTAAGAGAAATCTTTTCTTCATTTGATACTAGATCAATTGCCACCTTTAATGCCACTTTACATGGTAATAAAATTGATATTTTGATAACCGATCTCGAAAGGCCTAACAAAACAGCGATAAAGGTAACAAACATTTTGGACGAAGATAATTATTGGAAAAAATCAAAATATATTGATATCGAACGTGGTTTAGGAACAATGAATATAACAGCAGATACTAAAAACGCCACTACGAATAATAACGTAAATATTGCTTCTCTAAAAACACCATTAAACTTGACTGAAAGACCAATATTCCTTTCCATTCGCTATCTTACAAAATCTGATAGTACTAATGCAGAGTTTATAATTGAAATACGGGATAACAATGATACTTTATTATGGGACAGTATCTTAAAGAAGACAGACGGCAAATTTAAGACAGAATTCTTTGTGCTACCGCCAGACATCTCAGAGAAGCAAGTAAAATTAGATGTAAAAATACGAACTAAAGAAAAAAGCGTACATACATTAGCCTTTAACAACTTCTCATCATTACGCTAGATCAGATTTGTCAATATTTACTATATTCATCGATCTTAAACAGCCCTTACTAAATTTGGTGCACAATAGTTTGTGGAGAAATCAAAATACCTCACCTTTGATTATTATTTGGCAGCATCCCAAAGTAACCACTCACGAAAACCATGATGTCCTCTAGTTTGATCTGACTATTCTGAATACCGTTCCTTGTACCCACAGTTATAAGATACACATGGATCCTTAATATCACTCATTACATAGCAATCAGGCCGAATTAGTTCTACACCTACTATCATCATGGGCCTTGCTATACTGGGATCAGTTATCGTATTGACTTGGTATAAGATAAATGAAATTCAATAAGGAAAAGTAAGGTGCAAACAACTGATATTTCAGTAGGTATTCTTCGTTAGCCTACCATCAATGTAAAACTAGACTGAACTTAAATTATATGAAAGACTTAAGTTCAATATAGCTATTTAGTTTGATGTGATTTCTCTATATATCCTGGATTTTTTTACTGCTATGCTAGTTATTGGTGCTGCTGCTATCGCTACGTCATCTGCATCTAATGACCATGTTTATTCATTTATAGAAGAATGGGGCTCAAAAGGATCTGCTGATGGAGAATTTGTTACACCTCATACTCTAGCTTTTGATAGCTTTGGCAATGCGTATATAACTGACACTGACAATCAACGAGTGCAAAAGTTCTCTAGCGACGGTAAATTTATTACTAAATGGGGCACCAAAGGATCTGCTGATGGACAATTTCTTAATCCTGAAGGAATTGATATAGATTCTAAAGGAGATGTGTATGTTGCTGACACACAGAATTCAAGGGTTCAGAAATTTTCACCAGATGGTAAATTTATTACTAAATGGGGCTCCAAAGGATCTGGAGACGGAGAATTTTCATCTCATGTGCATGGCATAGCAATTGACTCATCTGATAATGTGTATGTGACCGATAGATTCAATCACAATATTCAGAAATTTTCTAGTGAAGGTAAATTTATTACAAAGTGGGGATCTAAGGGATCAGATAACGGCCGGTTTAATGAACCACACAGTAGTGCTCTTGACTCGTCAGGAAATGTCTACGTATCAGACACGAAGAATTATCGAATTCAGAAATTTTCACCAGATGGTAAATTTATTACTAAATGGGGCACCAAAGGTTCTGGTGATGGACAATTCATTCTTCCTCTAGGAATAGACATTGGTTCATCTAATAGGGTTTACGTAATAGACCAAGGAAAATCCAGTGTGGAACTATTTACAAGTAACGGTATCTTTGTGACCCCAGATTTGAAACCTGCAACCTATGGAGCCACTAATTTGTCGGCTTTAGAGGACGTTGAATTGGATCAATCTGACAGAATATATATTACTGATAGGGGAGAACACAACATCAAAATATATACTAATGTTAAATAAAAAATATCTCTTATCAGGCTGTCCTTTATAAAGCATATAATGTCTTACAGGTAATCCAAAGCAGAACTAAACTATTTTTATTAACCGACCTATCTTCTAATATGGCTTATGTGCGTGGAGCATAAAATTCACATTTCGTCCTAGTATATCTTAACTCTGACTAGTCTAAAATGCCAAGATGAATTTCTCATAAATTAATGGTATAAAGTTAGGTTTTTTAATATCAGTGAATCAATGCCTTTCTCATGACTGCCAATCCTTAGAGAGAAATTTACTTTATTTCCACTATAGTTTCTGGTAATAAGAAAAATTCCATTCCTCTAGTCGATTGAATTTTACCTACTTTATGACTCCATAATTTACTAGTATTTCAGCACCACTTTCCTTTAAAACGTTTGATACTGGCCTAGGTAACGTCCTCAATTGTTTTGGATATCTCTTTGTCTTCATGTTCTCTTTTGGACAATAGCTCTTGTGTCAGGAGACCTTAAAAAGTTTAGGTGGATCCATTACCCTAGTCGATTTTAGACTTTTAGTATATTCTAGCCGGAGAAAGAAGCAATTTTATCTGCTTTAATCTCTTCTCTTCGGATTTTCCTTCGGACTTTCTTGACAATCTTATCGAATTCTTCCCGTTGCTCCGGGGTTTAATTACGTCTAATGATACAAGAACATCATCTATTAGTTTAGGAATAGGTGCCCTAAGATTAGAATACCAGTCAGTTTATAAATAAATATTTAATATCGGTATATTGATGGAATTTCTCGTCTGTCCCATCTGAGGTAATCGTCTTTACAGATATGAATTGGCAAATGATAAATTAGTAAATCGAAACTATTGCTCCATCTGCCGGTCATACCTGCACCAAGTCATAACGGAGGTGTAATAAAATAGGCCCTGATAATAATCTATACATTATTGGAGATTTAGTTGGTTCAGTTAATAAGAGCTCGATACAAAGCAAAATTTTAAAGACGGAACAGAACCCGATGGAAGAGGAATACTTCTTGTCACTCAGGATGGTAAGGCTGTAGGAGATGGAATCTGGGTAATACATATCCATTGAACTTGTACTGGTAGGTATCAGAAATAGTTTTGGAATTGATTTTGATCCTATTACCAAGATGCTATGGGATACAGAAAATGGCCCCGATTATGGTGATGAGATTAATCTCGTGGAACCAGGTTTTAACAGCGGGTGGCAAAAAGTACAAGGTGTATGGAAACCAATGTATGATCCGAAACGAGGAGGCGATCTTATAACTGGTAACAAATCAATGGATCCTACTGACCTCGTAAATTTTGGCGGAAAGGGAAAATATAGCCCCCTGAATTCGTATGGAAAAATACCATCGGTCCTACTGCATTAAAATTTCTTGATTCTAGCAAATTGGGAAAAGAATATGAAAATGATATGTTCGTTCGGGGATACCAATTTAGGCACGATATATATCCATTTTGACCTGAGTGAAAGATCGGACGGAATTGAATCTCTAATGGCGGTGCTCTCAATGACAAGATAGCCAGATGATGATAACGGAGCTTAACGATGTAATTTTTGCTAAGCGGTTCAGGCGAGCATAACGGACCTTGATGTTGGACCTGATGGAT
>CAWIYT010000022.1:0-3778 GCA_963840085.1 uncultured Nitrososphaerales archaeon | reverse complement strand
AAAACAAGATAAAAAAAGACAATTAAAAAAGGATAAGACTAGCACCCTGCGTTTACTAGAGCAAATAATCCAAAGATCGCTATCAAGTTAAGAAAAGCACCAAGACCAATCAATCCCTTGTTCACCTCTTTGCTATCACCTCCCCTTCCAGTTCACTATAACATTTAAAAAAGGGATCTTAATATTCTGATAAAATCATAGGTTTTAACTAGAATGCAGGCCGCAATGTTTCTTGATTTTTCTTCATAAACTTTTGAGTATCGGATAGTGGAAAAACAGACTCAAGAAAAATACAATATTGATGAGAGAAAGTCTGTTCATTTTCTTATATTATAATCCTGAACAACCTTTTACTCCTTTATTTGATCCCTAACGTTCTTTATTTCTCTCATCTGATATATTTTAAGTAGATGAGATTTTTGTCATATATGATACAAAATTCATCTTTATCTGCAGATATCCAGTAAATTAGACACATATCATAAAGACAAAGTTATAATAACATCTTTTTTTATAGTAATAATCAACAATTTGTTCCTTCAAAATTTGGTTTTGAAATTTTAATACTATTTGCCATTTCTTCGACTGTTGAAGAATATTTATCAAATTCTTCTTTATCCGCTGCCTCAAATGTTAATAAATATTCTCTATCGTATGCAATAATGAGATAAGTTAGAATTCTATCCCCAATTCCCATAGTATAAACCATTTTATGGGTCGGAAATCCATTTATTTCAGTAAATCTTGATTCTATAATAGTAGAATCAGGAAGGGCATATGTAGCAAGATCTTTTTGAAATTCAGAAAACTCCTTCCATAGATTTTTTGTAAAGCCCGAAATTCTCAATTTCAATATAAACACCAAATAGGAGAAAATCATCTTCTGGAGTAAAATCGGCTAAAGTCTTTAAATCTTTAACTGCAATATCTGATTCTTCCACAGTCCAATCCTCTGGATATTGAATTGATATATCACATTTTTCATTCGTATATGTATTTTCTAATTGAGAAAAGCCTTCATAGAAAGATGTTACTAAAACTAATGATGTAATAAAAGTCATTATAAGAGTCAAAATTATTTTCATAATTTACTTTGAACTTTGGACAAGAATTATAAAAATATATTTATTTATTTCAATAACAATAGGTGTATAGTATAGAACTTTTAACAATAAATTCAATTCAGCCCAGATTATATTTCAATATAATCCTCTCCCCCTCTATGAAAAGTGATTTCCTTGTTTTATAATACTCAATTCAAGTGAACAGATGATTATATCATATGAAAGAAGTTTGGAAGAAAACATCAATGAAGGTATTAAAACGTTAGAATATCATATTAGTTCTCAAAATTATCCAATTGTAAATGAGATGCTCCAATTACAAATTGAAACATTACAATGGGTTCTAAATAAGCAAAAAAAGAGAATAATTTGGAATCTTTAAAGCAAATAATAAATTTTAAAGTTAAAAGATTAGAATATGAATTGAAAATAGCAAGAAGAGATATAGAACATACTAGTAAAATTGTCTATCAACTAGAAATGTTGGAATGTTGCAAAATCATTATAAATTGGGATTTGCAAAGAAGAACAAAAACAACAACAAAAAAGAAGATAGTATTTCTGCGTTTTGCTAAAATTATTAATCTGAACACAAATTTTTAATTGATTATATAATTTATTACTATTTTTTACGATAAGCCTTTATCAAAGTTTTTAATATATCCTCCATTGATCGTTCAATTCCATCCTTTGCGGTTAATTCTCCTCCAATTTTTGTCAATTCTCTTTTAGTTTCTTCAGTTACTCTGATTGATGTTATCAAATTGAATAAATATAATATATGCAATATATTCCAAAAATTGTAAAGAAACTAAAATTGGAAACGAAAAAAATTTAAAAATAGCAATCAAAAAATTATTATCGATTGGTGATAATAATAAAAATACTCATTTTATACCTTCTTCCTAAGAAATAACCTCTATGATAAATAGATCGAACCAGTAATTAGAGAAAGAGAAGAATAAGAATATCACAACTAATTAAAAATGGCTATTTTTTCTACAATAATAAATACGATTGAAATTCTTATAATTTATAATATGTGATATTAATTATTTATAATGAGAAGAAATTACATTGCCATATTATTCAAAAGAAGATAATGAGGAAATAAGTAAAGTTGCTCATTATCTAAATCCAGATGAAGAGGTAATTATTGTTGCAAAAGGTTCTGTAACAATGTTTTTGACGAACAAACGATTGTTAATGAGAAAACTTTCTATCGTAAAAAGAGAAACAATTCAAGATATTTCATATGATAAAATTATTTCAGTACAATTAAAGAAAGGATTTAGGTCTTCGAAAATTCTGTTATTTGCTTCAGGATATAAAATTGAAATAGATTCTCTAAAAAAAGAAATTGCTGAAAGAGCATTAGACTATTTGGAAAAGGTAACTCACAACAAGTCTATATAAGGATATAATCATTTTAGATGATATTACAATAATACCAAATATTGATTTAGCAGGATTCTGAGATGATATTACCGTTTTCTATTACAAACGAATAAGGGAATCTATCAAAATTAAAAAATAAAAAGTTGGTTTCAGAAAAATTTCAAATGATAAAAAATAAATTTTTAAAAGATGAATGAATAGATTGCAATCCATAACTAAATTAATTATTATAGGAATTCTAATTTTTTCCTTCCCTTATTTTTCTTTTTTAGTCTAAGTTAAAGGAACTTAATATAAGAAAATTTGCTTATATGATAGGCTACTCATCAATTTAGAGATATAGTATATTATTAGATATTTATTACTAAAAAGAAGATTCTTAATAATATTATTATAGTAATATCTCAAAGAACAAAGTATTACAACATTATATTCTCTAAAAATCTTTATTCTACTATCATTTCAGATATAATTATGTTTATTATTAACTATTGAATAATGGGTCAAGTATCACTATTGATACCACAAGAAAAACTATTTCATTATTTTTAGGCTTTATATTAAAAACAAAAACAATTACATAAATCTTCCTATCACATAGAGAATTAGAAAGTATCTTAATACAATTTATCATAATAACCAAAAACTTTTTTTCATAACATAGTTTATTTTCTCATGATTTCTTAAAGGATTGAAAAATTTGTTACTTATGTCAAAAACAAAATTATCTTATCTTGAATCAATCTCATATAATTTCATATCAATTCTTAATACGAGAATTAAAGTATATAGTGAATAAGATATTTTACTTTGAAATTGTAAAGTAATCTAATATATTATTATCTGTAGAAGCAGCAACGGAATGACTAATAAAATGATAATTTGGTTTATTTGCATTTTCATTTGCATAAAAAGTTCCTTTCAAAGTCTTGCCATTGACATCAATATTTAGAAATCCAAAATGTTTGTCATCTTGTTTTGCAACAAATGGTGCTTGTTGTCTAATTGCATAATGAGATCTTCCTGCAGTTCCAGTTATTAGGTAAATGACTCCATTATTTTTATCATTATTACTATTAGAGTTATTTGGATCTTTATTTGCTATAATAGGATCTGAACTGTCATCACCATTGTTGTTATTATTATTATATTTTAATGGAAATGTACGCTGATAGTTGTGATTGTCACTAGTAAAAACAAAATCAACACCATACTTATCAAATAAAGGATGATAGATATCTCTTATTGTAGAATTGCCAGGATGTTTAGAAGTTGAAGTATATATGGGTGGAGATTCAACAACAAATGTCCAATCT
>CAWIYT010000021.1:0-3326 GCA_963840085.1 uncultured Nitrososphaerales archaeon | reverse complement strand
ATCTTTTTGTGCAAAAGATAATCCATAGGAAGACAAAAACAATATACTAGTTACAAAGGATATAACAATAGAAAGATATAGAATTTGGATATAGGTATTCTTTTTTATCTTCATAGGATAAAAAATAAAGATAAGACCAAATAATAATTGTATGTAAATTTAAAGTATTACAAAAAATTATTCCTTATATAGACAATAGATTTTTAATATTTAAAAAAGACTAATTTAAAATCTTTTTTAGAAAACTTTATATTTTTAATATACATCTACTCCCTGAATAGAAAAATACAAAAATTTTTCATAATTTTTATTTAGGAATATCATAATTTAATAATACATTTGATAAATCAATAGGAGAAAAGAAAAGAATGATAGATTCTATAATATTTTTGATTGCTTCAATCATTTGTTGAAAGCATAACCAATCTTTTTCTTCTTCTTCTGCAACTGCAACAGCAACCGCAATAACAACAACTAATGCTACTTCTAGTAATAATACCACTCCATTTGTTGTAGATATAATATCACTTACAAAACAAAATAATAACTTTAGACAGGAAATAAAGACTGCAAACCTCACTCAGGTAGTTTTGATGAGTCTTAAGCCAGGTGAAGATATTGGTATGGAAATTCATAAATACATAGATCAAATTTTGGTATTTGTTCAGGGTAATGGTGAAGCTAATATCAATGGTCAAAAGAGTCCAATAAAAGAAGGCGATCTTGCATTTGTTCCTGCTGGAATTCCACATGATTTCACTAATACTGGAAGTACCGATCTAAAATTATATACAACTTATTCTCCACCTAATCACTCTCCAGGAACATTGCAAATAACAAAAGCTGATACAAAAGGTTACAAGCCAAAGTTGTGTCCCTCTGACATCTTGAACAGTTCTTCTCTTGCCAGTAGGTACTAAAAGTTTGATATGGAGGCCAACCTGTGATTAAATCCAGTTCACCTTTTTCCAGATCTAAATCAGACATTACAGATTCAGGATCAAGCTCCATGATGTCAGTTTCATATATCTTCAAGTCTTTTTTAGAAAGACATCCAGCATCACGGTTTTTTCTAAGTTTCACAAAAAATTGGAACACATTCCACAGATGCAAGAATCTCGAAGCGGCCTGTCTGTTCTATGCCAATGTCAAGTCCCATTGCTCCAGAAAACAATGAAAGAACTTTATACATCCGTTTTGAACCTGTCTTATTTTTCTTCGGATCTTTTGACACAGTCTCTTTAACAGCATTGTAATATTCTATCTAGTGATTCTTGTAAAATAATAATAATTAATTTGACAATTTAGTTTTATAACAATAGCTTTAGCTAACCATAACATAACACATATACTGTGTGGAATATCTACCTCCGAGAAATAAGTACAGAGGAGATGAATGACCTTCATTGGTTGCTCGATAATGATGCAGAATCAGGTTATCGTGCCAGAATGATCTTGCTTAGAGATGAAGGATACACACAGTACCTGAGATAAGAAAAATTACAAATCATCACGATAATAACATACGTAAATGGATACACAGATTTAATGAAGAAAAAGGTATTGATGGTATTGTATCTAGAAAACATATACGAAATGCTCACAAGATTACAGATGATATAGAAAGAAAGATTGTGTAGAGATAGCATCTAATGACCCCAGAAAGTACAGACTAAAATTCTCTACATGGTCGTTACGTGTACTTGCAGGATACATAATGGAAGAAAAGAAGTTGGTAGAGAGTATCAGTCATACTGAGATAAAGAATGTCCTGGTAAAACATGGTATAGAGTGGAGGAATTCAAAGACGGTATTGGGTAAAAGCAGAATCCTGAATACGAATTAAAAAAAATAGGATTGAAGAATTAAGGTATAACACACCTCCTGATTCCATACTGTTATATCAAGATGAGAAAGGACCTATAGCAGCAAAAAGACATATGGCGGTCCATCATGGTGTTCCACACAGTCCAAGATAGAAAAAGCACAGAAAGTAAAAGGAATTCTCAATACATTTGGTGTTTACGATTATACAAATGATAAGATGTATACACACTGCTATAGAAACAAGACCAGTGAGCAGTTTATAGATTTTATGCGACGTGTCGATTCCAGATATAATTCCAGTATAAAAACAATATTTGTTGTATTGGATAATGTACATCTATACACAGGTCAAAAAAGACAAGAAATGCAATAATACGTAACTATCCAAGAATAGTTCTTGTATTTCAACCTACCACCAGATCTCCCCACCTGAACCTTATAGAGGTTAGATGGATGTGGTTACAGAGAAAAGCAATCAATAATTCTACATTTAGAAATGAATCTGATATTGGAAAAGCAGTATCTGATTGGACATGTAACTACAATAACTCTCATGGCAATATAACTAGAAACAGTTTACATGATGAACTCATGTGTTTGTTCACATGACTGTTAACCAATTAATCATCTAATAATTATTAAATTTTTTATCATATTGACTATTATTAATATCCGATAACTTTTTACCATTAATTGTTATTGAAAAACTGAAAATTGTTAGTCATGTTTTATTTTAAAGATAACTTGCACCTCTACAAATTAATAGCAACCAAAATAAATTATCAAAAATTATGTTTTTACATTTTCTTTAGATGTTTGATATTTAGTAGAAGATAGTAGCAATGATGTTAAATCATGGAATTGGAAATGATGATTTAAATGGAATGAGTGACTATATTTAGAGAAGGATAGACTTTTTGGCTATTAGAAAAGAAATATCATTTTGAATGGAGCAAAATGATAGTATATTAAATTATAATGAAAACTAAGGAGATACAATTGAAGATGATTGCGAATCCTTTGAATAACAAGATAAAAATTATGAATTATAAATTAATACTCAATTCAAATTATCTTTAAGGTTATAATTCCCAAACTACAGATGTAATTACAAAAATATTGCAAATCTAGCATTCCTATTTTGTAACTTTTTCTAATAAACACTTCAGTATCATCACATTATTTAACATAAGTTTAAGAAATTATCCACAAAGACTTAATCGAAAAACAATCAACAATCTTCATGATGGATGTGCTTATGTTTATTATTAACTAATCTATTATTGAGAGTTTAAAAAACTTGAGTATTTTTCCATCAATAGGCAAGACCACTATTTTACTATTACTAATTTTCTCAATATCAATGAAATTCCAATTTTGTAATAGTTCAATTATATTTGAGCTATATGTGCTGCTGTATCTTTATTAACTTTATTTTCTCCAATATGAATAAGTTTTTTCTTTGTAACTTTTTCATTTAAATGAAATGTGATTATTAA
>CAWIYT010000020.1:0-4687 GCA_963840085.1 uncultured Nitrososphaerales archaeon | reverse complement strand
ATATTACTCTAACATAATAACAATTTTTAACTTTGTCTAATTTAATTATATAAATTTAATAGTAATCTGAAAAAACAAGAATGATAAAAGTTCAATTTATTATTATAGAATCATCTACATTAAAGAATCCAAGTTTACCTGAAAAAGGAATTGATTCTTTGAACATTCTAGCATCCTTAACTAAGAAACCGTATTTTTATCCATCAAAATATTTACTAATTGTTGTACTTACACACATAGGTAACAGATTCACTTACCAACGTGGGTAACACTTTTTATCTGCTTAACTTTCTTGTTATTACTGGAATTATTTAATCTTGTTCCTTTCATGAGAAACATTTCAGATAGAGTAAAACCATTGATGCCACGGCTCTGTTAAGTTAAGCAAAAATAAGCAAGTAAATTGAAAAAATCTATTAAAATTGAGCGCAGAACATAATAGAAAAGTAGAATGTATGACTACTTTAATCCTTAAGTTAACAGGGCCGCTACATGTGTCTGCACTATTGATTCTAATACTATGTTATTCTCTTCTATACTTTTTGTCTCTAATATATTCTACTACTGTTCTGTGATTGTTAGAAATTTTAAATTTGAATGTTTCAATAATTTCAATCTGTTTTCCTTGAGTTATTGTATCAAAACTAATCTCCTTATTTTTTTTATCAGTTATAACTTTTCTTTCTACACCTATAAAAAATTCAGGAAACAGTCTTTCTAATCGTGTATCCTTTAAAGCGCGGTAAATTATATTGGAAGGAATTCTTAATGTAAGAACTTTTGAAAGTATAGACATTTTTCTATTTTTCCCTAAATACTATAAGCATTATTTCAGAATTTAAATTTGTAGAACATCATAGCTTTGTTATAACTATCACAGTAGAATAATAATCATTTAAAGAGTTTTAAAATTGTTATATTATTAGTCAATATACATTAAAAGTTTAATTGAATATAAGAAAATGATAAAATACTATTTATGATACAAGATAATAATAAAAATTATTATGGAATATTAATTCATGGAGGTATAAAAACAAAAAAAATAACGAGTATAAATTAATCCACGGGAACAATAAAAAAATATCTCAGAGATTCAATTTCCGATGGATTCAATTTGTTAAAAAAAAGTAATAGCGCAATTGATGCTGTTGAAGCATCAGTAGTAAGTATGGAAAGTAGTGGAAGATTTAATGCAGGTCTCGGTTCATGCTTAACAATCGATAAAAATGTAGAAATGGATGCCTCAATTATGAATGGAAAAGACATATCTGCTGGTTCTGTAGGGATGATAAAAGGAGTAATAAATCCTATAAAATTAGCAAGATATGTTTTGGATCATACTAATCATGTAATGTTAGTATCAGATGGTGCTATTAAACTTGCTAAAAAACTAAATATGTATAGTAATCAATTTGACATTAACAAAAAAAAATTAAGAATATATGATAGATTAATAAGAAACATAAATCAAGATGTAAAAGATAATAATAAAATATCCACTTCATCAAGTGATTATCATAGTCAATATCACGATACAGTTGGTTCAGTAGCTATTGATAGAGGGAAATGTTGCTGCAGCTGTATCGACAGGAGGCAGATGGCTAAAGATGTCTGGGAGAATAGGAGATGCTGGAGTAATTGGAAGTGGATTATATGCAGACAATAAATTAGGTGCAGCATGTGCTACAGGCCATGGAGAATTTATAATGAAAATATGTCTTTGTAAATATGCCTGCGATCAATGAAAGAGAAGAATGCTTCTTTTGCCAGTAAAAAATCAATTTCCTTACTGACTAAAAGGTTTGGAAAAAATACTGGTGGAATAATTACAATTGATAGAAATGGAAACTTTGGTATATCTCATAATTCAGAATCTATGCCAGTTGCGTTAATTAATAGTAAGGATGAAAAAATGAAATTGTATTTTAGTAGAAATAAAATATACTAATATAGATATTCCATAACTTGCCTTTTTCCAAATAAAAAACATTTTCACATTGTAACTAGTCTAAATGAAATATAATATTCAAAAGTTAATAATATAATTTTATTTGTTAAAACATTCCAATAATTTCTTACATGATATTTAAACAATATCAATCATAAATATGTCATTATCCTTCAAATTCTAATATAACTAACAGAATGAACATCCAAATCCTTTTTTTAGGTCAAATTTGTTTCACATCCCACTGGCCCCGTTGAACTCTGGGTTCCAATCCTATCATTTTTAATAGAATTCATGAAGCAATAATGATATGAACTAGGAATTAATCTTTACTTCCATTATTCATTTCTTTATAAATCTATCAAGACAAAAAAGAATTGTGAAATCTAATAATGGTATTCTAGATAATTTTGTAAAGATGAAAAGATTCTGTGGGATTGAACCCTTCGATAAAGAAGGATCAGTTACTTTTTGAATATTCTATAATAATAGTAAAGAATATCTACAGAAAGAAAACATTGTATCAATTCCATTTATAATGAAAGCAGTATATTTATCTGATTTATTTTGATTAAAACTAATTATTCTATTTGATAATTCATAAATTAAATAAGAAAACTCTATAATATTATTCTAATATAAAAATCTAGAATAAATACGTATATTTTATTCATAAACAAATTATATACAAGATATGCAATTTTATATCCTATGCAATATTATTCAAGTATAATTTTATATAAAAATAGAGGATACCTAAATTATATTTTTATTAAATACAGGAATGTTAGTAGAGAAGAAATAAAGCGAAAATATTGTATAACAGATCTAATTACAGCTTAAATAATTGGAGGTAGAATTAACTTGAAACTTCACATTGCTGCGACTATATCATTATTCGTCCTTCTTATGACAGTGGTGGTATTTGATACTGATTTGGCTTTTGCCAAAAAAAGAGAGTCCAAATCAAAGAATATAATTGAATTGTGTTGTTCGTGGGGGGATTCTTTAAAGGACGGTGTTCTGACATTTTCTATTGAGAATGGAGGATCAGATTTAGCCAAAATTGTAAAATTAGCTATTAATGATTGGGAAAAAGCACTAGACGGCCTAGTACAATTCAAATATGTCAAGGATGCTTCCGATGCAGATATTGAAATTGAATTTAAAAAAGGTAAAGGATCTAAGGTTGGAAAAACTGTAACATATTTTGATTATTATGGATTTATTAATTTTGCAGAAATTTCAATCTCAAAAAATCATATGGTGTTACATTAGATACTCGTACCTTAGAACATGTAGTAAAACATGAATTTGGTCATGCTCTTGGTTTAGGACATGCAAATTTTAAAAATACATTAATGTCTCCCAATGTAGATGAAATCATATCAAAAATATCTGCTTGTGAATTGGCTTCTGTAAAATATGCCAATCATTGGAAATTTATTGATAATGATGATTCTCCTTATCCTGTAGATGAAGAGGCTATAAGTGCAAGAAAAAATAACTTTCAAAAGGTACAATAATTAGCTATATTTTTGTATTTGTCTCAGTGTGATTTAAACCCTTCTATAAACGTAAAATGAGATCAGTTATTTTATCATAATGATGACTTTTATTTTTGTTTAATTAATTTTAGAATATAGTTAGTAATTTGAATATTGCAATTGAGGTCAACTAAAAATGCTTTTTAACATTATATAATAGAGTCTCTTCTATTTTTTAGGAGTTTGTACTTACATCTTCGCTCTTATTTCTGAATGTTTCAGCTACTAATTAACAAAGGATTTCCATGAATCTTTCCTTTCTTGTACTGAATCTACTATTATGAATAAACTCGAATGTTTTTGAATATGTCTGTAAATTGTACTTGTTTACGCCCATGAACTTTCTTATCCATAACTGATACAAGTTGCTTCTGCATTCACAGTTATTGACATGTATTGTACCATTTGCATATTCTTTCTGCGAATGGATTACACTTTTGTGTACGAATCCATGTTCTTCCAATTGGTCATATGCCCTATATTCATCTGTAAATATTGTGGAACCATACTGTACTCTGCTACAGACAATATCAAGAAGTGACTGTCGTAAAGGAACATCAAAATATGTCATTCCGTTCCTTCTTTGATGAATACATGTTATCATTGGATGATCCTTGTAAAATGTACCTCTACCTCTCCAGGGTTTTAGTCCTCTTTTCCGGGGTTTTCTACCTAGTTTTACTATCTCATCATGATATGATCTTCCTTTCAATCCTGCCTTGATATAGAATTCATCACCCTCGACCTTACCATCGAGTTTAGCGTAAGAAGAAGAAGAAATTTTTTCCATAATTGTTCTTATGAATCTGTAGCATCTTGGATATGGTACCACTACCTCAAGCGATATCTCTCTTATTGAACAGCCAGGCCAGAGTACAAGTTACAGGGTCCAGTGCCAGAAACCAAACCTTCAATGGTGTATGTGAATAATGAAATACAGTACCTGTTTTGTCATTGAATCCTCTTTTACATTGCTTGCAAAAATACTTTTGATATGATCTGTAAAGACCATCCTTCTTTACGTTATTAGACTGGCAACGTGGACATATTACATAGTCATTCCATCTAATCTTTCTCAGTAAACTGGTACACCAACTTTCATCAGGAAGAGATGTGGTTAAAGTAAACACATCTTAATTAGGTGTTATCCAGCTTTAAGTTTGGCTGAAACATTTGTAAATAAGAGCGA
>CAWIYT010000019.1:0-9385 GCA_963840085.1 uncultured Nitrososphaerales archaeon | reverse complement strand
TAAATTTTTAGTAAAATATTTCTGCATTTCTGGAGATAAAAGGTAAGAATATACAAATGGAAAATCTAAAAGGTTTTATTAGACTCCGACTATATTAATGCAGGAATAGCATATTCTACATTTTATAGATCGATAAGGTAAAAGCCAAAGTTATTTGACAAATTACAAAGAATATATAACTCTAATAATCATTGATGATTATCATTAATGATAATTTCACTTGCTTTGTAAATCTTATATTATTACATTTAATACTATAATATTAATTAAAAATAATTACAATTTATAATAATAATTATATCTTTTGTAATTGTTTTTTCAATAACATCTTTATATTCTACTTCAAAGAGTATTGTATTAATCGATATGGCTCAAATGCCCGCACTAATACCAAAGGAAGTAGAAATCCAAAGACTAAAAAAGATCTATATAATGGTCATTATGCTAGGTTCTATTGCTGCATCAGTAGAAGTAGACAACTTTGTCGATGGATCATTGCATCAAACAGCCATCCGAGACACTGCATTTACACCAGCTCATTGGTGGTTATACAGTCACTTCATTGCACTCCCACTAGGTTGGGGATTTGTTGCAATGTATGACAGGAGATACCGATTCTAAGAGGACCAAACAATTCAATGAATACTGGTCTAAAGATAACCATTATCGGTTATCTAGCCACAATGTTCACAATTGGAATCAACGAGATGTGGCACTTCTGGTTCGTTGAAGAAATATTCTCAGGACCTAACCACTGGATGTTTAACATGGGTGTAGTAGTAGCTTTCATGGGTGCTCTTGCCTATGTAGTAAGAGTATACGCACGTTTGGTTGAACTTGGCGCTGAAACACCAGCAAAGAACCCGTACGTTGCAGAAATGTACAAACTAGCATTAGAAGGAAAATTATACAGCAGATCTATCCCATAAAATAGAAAAAGAATTTCAAAAATTTTTCATTTATTTATTTTTTTTATTTTAAATTAAATAAAATAAAAATCTTAACAATCCTTAACCTTACTATTCTACCAATTTAACAAATATTCTATGATGTCCCTCAAAGATCATAATTGAAAAAATGATTAAATCGTTAATAATAACATTTAACTATAATACTTACTGATAAAAAAATTCAAATACAATATTAAAAGAAATAATAGATTTTCAATTTTACAAATGTATGTATCATGGAAAAGAAGAAGATATGCTTTTTAAATCATTAGAAAGAAAGGAAATGCCAAGAGAAGGAACCCGAGCGCTATAATGTTGATTGATAGGAAATAACTAAAGAATTAACTGAAAAAATAAGAATTTATCTAAAGAAGATATTGAAAATAATAATTTCTAAAACTTTGATATACAAATTATCTTGACCATATATAGTCATTTAAGGAAAGAAAATATGAGAAACTTTTTGTGATGATAGATATGCTCTTGCAAATTCATAGAAACAATGTCAATAAGGAAATAGATATAACAGAAAAATAACATTAAAAAAATAGATAAAAATCGAGAATATTGAATTAAGCAAAATAGTACAATAAATTTATTTATAATGTATATGAGATAAGTAACTTAAGTCAAAGATAAGGTTATTTAGTAAATATTGAAAGCATTACTCTATAGCAAAGTATTATAATTACATCTAAATAAATCATAATATAAAACAAAAAAAGAAAAAAAACAATCCTATAAATAAAATAAGTGAAGAAGATATTGAATTCTTTCTAGATGTATTGGAAAAATCTACTGATTATATTAAAATTAGAAATTTACAAAAAATGATGGGTGGAAAATTTAACTCTACTCAAATTAATACTATTTTTAAATATTTGGAACGATCAAAATTAATTGAGACGGATCTTGATGGAAATATCATATGGATTAAGACGAAAAAAATAAATGAACACCAAACTCTTGGTGACATAATTAACAAGAATGAGCAAGTTAAGAATCTTCTTAAATATGATAAAGAGGTACAAAAGAAATAAATTATAAAAGTTTGTATAAAAAGTAATTATTAATCTTAATTTAAAAGAATTTGTTTTTATTATTAGTATTATTAGTTTTAATAATTTTTATTTCATATTTATTAATATCCGACTTTCACTCACCTATTACTTTGATAAGAACTTTTTTAGGTCTTTGACCATCAAATTCTCCGTAGAAAATCTGTTCCCATGGTCCAAAGTCTAAATTTCCGTTAGTTATAGCTATTATAACTTCTCGTCCCATTATTTGACGTTTTAAATGAGCATCGGCATTATCTTCTCCTGTATCATTATGTCTATATTGTTCAATAGGATTATGAGGAGCTAACTTTTCAAGCCATTTTTGAAAATCATAATGGAGCCCTGTTTCATTATCATTGATAAATACACTAGCAGATATATGCATAGCATTTACAAGACATAAACCTTCTCTAACTTGACTTTCTTTGATTACCGTTCTTACTTCTGGAGTTATATTGATAAAGTCTATTCTTTTTTTTGTATTAAAAACTAAATAGTGTGTTTTAAATTTCATAATAGAAAAATTTTTACAACTAACAACTATTTTATGTTATCATTGTATCTATTATTTTAAAGATACATTGTATATTCACAATTATAATTGAAACAAAAATTTATTAATTTATATATATATACCAAACTTATAAGATTAATCTAAAATATAAACTACCTTTTTTCTTGATTTTGCACCTTGGATTATTTTTATTTTATCAGTGGAAACTTGAAAATACTTAGATAATAATTTAATTAATTCGCGATTAGCCTTTCCTAGTTCTGGTTTTGACTTGATAGATACTTTTATTTCATTTCCTTTTACTTGAAATAACTCTGATGTATTAAAACTAATACTAATGAAATATTTCATATCTAGATTATATTGTTTTCAATATAATATCTTTAAAGAAGAACGAGATTTGATGTATTTTTATATTGGAGTAAGCTGAAATTTTGTAGATGTAATGGCTGATTCATTGATCAAACTTTTTTATAAAGATATTAATCCAAAAAAGTGGATTTCTCGATACTATAATAATTCATTAATGTATTTGATTATAATGTTTTTATTTTATCATAGTATAGGAATAATTTCTTCTTCTATAGGAACAATAATAATAGATAATTCAATAGTGGAATACGAAGAACCAAATCTTCCACTCTCTATGTTTCCAGTTATTTTAGCTGGACCAATAGAAGAGTCATTATTTTTTGGAATTCCATTTTATGCTTTTGGTAATAATCTATTTGTACTAATTGGTGGAATAGCATGGGCAATGTTACATATCTTAAATACATATAGTATCGAAGCTAATCAATTATCATATGCAAATTGGTTATTTGTAATTCCGTCACTTTTTTTTAGTTTAAGAACATGGATAAGTGGAAAAGGATGGTTCGCAATACTTGGCCACTCAATATGGAATCTATTGTTCTTTAGTTTAAGTTGCATTTTTCAAGAAACAACTTGTTCATATAGCTTTGAGAGTGAGTATATAAGCATAGCATTACTTTCTGGTATCTTACTCACAGTAGTTTATTTATTGATGAAACGAAGACATGAATAACTGATCAGAAATAGTAGAAAACTTTTTTATTTTATCGATATAATGAATATTTTCTTCGGATATTTTCATGCATTCGGTATGATAGTTTGTCAGATATTTCATCTTGTTTATTAACGAACTTTGTCATTCTTTTTTCTGTAAAAATAAAAGGGCCGTAAAGATAATTCTGTCCTTTAATTGGTTTCACTGGATCAAGTGATGAAAGAAGGGAATTAAGGCGAACATTAACATCCATATTATTAATAGAATTATTATGTTCATCTTTAGAAATATTTGTTAGAAAATTCTTAAGTACATGTGCATCGAATTTCCTGTATCCAAATTGTGTTGTATTGAGTTTTTTTTCTATTATAGAAGAATCTGCTGTAATCTTTGTACCCATTACTAAGGGATTAGGTTTGTAAATAGAATCAATTTTTAATTGCCAAACTTCATCAGGATTAGAAACAATAGCATCAAAAAAAGAGTCCTTTACTTGAGAAGTCGAGATAATAAAATTCCATTTTCTTTGATTTGTAGAATATTTATTAAATAGATATTTAGCAAGATCATGATCTTCTAATATTTCCATATAAGAAATTATTAAAAAATTCCATATAAATTAATAGTAAAACAAGAATTTGTCTATTGTATATGAGTAATCTACAAAAAGAAAGAATTTAGTGAACCTCAACATAAAGCATTTCATTTTCTATTATTACTGGATAAGATCCCGTAGATTTGAGGTTTTGTGGGAACCGTATTAAATTACCGGTTGTGATATCCCATTTAGCCCCATGCCAAGGACATGTTAATTCTTTGCCATTTAATTCTCCCTCATACAGTTCTGCGCCTGCATGAGTGCAAATATTACCAATAGCATAGTAGTTTCCTTTAACATTAGCTACTAGGATTTCTTTTCCTCCTGCAGTCATATGTGTCATATTACCTTCTGAAAGATCTGATACTTTTCCAACCAAGAATTTTGTCATATTGTATGTAATAAAATGCACCATATACATATTTTAACAAATTTCTTACACTATATTGTTTCAAATGAAGTATTTAGGTAACCTGTATATCATTTTCTATATTTATTGAAATATTATTTTCATTAAGTATATAATAAATTAAATATTTCAACTTACTAAAATAATCCTAGTTAACTTCAGGATGAGATATAACAGCAAAAACAATCAACAAGAATTAATATCAAAAACTCAATCAAAAATTGTCTTTAGTAATTTTATAAATGCAATTAAAAGTCCAGAAACCAAAGAAAAATACAGTTACAACTTTTTGAAATATACTGAATACATCAATGTGGAGAGATAATATTTCTGATCTTTTGAAACAAGATGTAAAAACCATAGAAAATAGATAATTAAATGTATTATGAAAATGAAAGATGAAGGTTATTCTTACTCATCATTCAATGTTATGGTATCATCAATTACTCTATTTTTCATAATGAATGATGTTAATATCGGCTGTGTTCATTTAAGAAAATATACTTAGTTGTGAATGTCCTATTCTAACGATATATGTTGTTGAAATTTGTCAGAAATAAAGAACATCCTATCTGTCTGGAATTGCATTCAAAGGTTTGTTCATATCCTGTCTACAAACGTAAAAGAGTATCTGCTTTCATAATAGATGAAACTATTATTCAAATAGGATATCATCATTTTTGGTTATGGATTGCAATTGAACCAATACACAGTTCTGCTTGGAATCTACATCTCAGAAGAGAGAAACATGCTTGTTGCTGAGCATTTTATCAGATCATTGATCCAAAAATATGGAAGACATACAGTTTTATACTGATGATGGAAGATGGTATCCAGAAGCATGTAATGTATTAGGATTGAAACATTATTTACATTCTCCATTAGAGACAAACCTGATTGAACGAGTCATGCAATATTTCAAAGACAGAACTGAATCTTTTGATGATTATTATCCAGGTATTCAAAAAGAAGAAAATGAATGTAATTTATTTCATGTACATAATTGGATACAATTCTTTGTCTCTCTGTACAATAATATAATATACAACAAGATTTATTCCATTAGTCATTTGAAAGAAGGAGGTGAATATGCCTTAAATTAACACAGCAAATTATTTGTCAAAAGATAATTTAGATATGAATATATTAGTAGTAGCAAATTAAAATAAATAAACAATTACAATAAATAATAAATAACAACCTAATAGTTGTAAAAATAAGGATGAAACCATCTGATATCAAGCCTCCCTTTAATGAAGAAACAGCGAAAGCAAAATTCAAAGCAGCCCAGGATGCGTGGAATACCCGTAATCCAGAATTAGTGGCACAAGCATATACTATTGATTCTAGATGGAGAAATCGTACTGAATTCTTTAGTGGCAGGGATGCAATTATAGAATTTTTAAAAAGAAAATAGGCTAAGGAATTAGATTATTGTCTGATGAAAGAAATATGGTGTTACAACAACAATAGAATTTCTGTGCGTTTTGAATATGAATGGCGAGATGCAGATAATCCAAATCAATGGATGCGAACTCATGGTAATGAACATTGGGAATTTGAAGATAGTGGTTTAATGAGAATTCGTGATATGAGTGCAAATGATTATCCCATTAAAGAATCGGAGAGAAAATACAAGTGCAATAATTGAGATTGTAAAGAATAATTAAGTTAAGAGGATAGAATCAATTACAATTTATTAAACTAGGTGGAGAGAAAGATGTTTCCTATAAAAAGAATATAAAAATACATCAAGAACTCAATCATTATTATTTACAAGTTATTGCTTTTCAAATGAAGATTTACAATACCAAGATATTATAACTAAATTCTCTAAGGATAAAGCATAATAAAACTTTTGTTATCTAAGCAATATTAGGATCTAACTTAATAGTTTTTGTTTTCTTGCCATTATATTTGCAATTATTATATAGAATATCCATGCTAATACAGTTGTAATAATTGAGATTAGCGAAGGATCGATTGAGAGTGATTGAAAAATTATAAAAGTCAAAAGGAATTTAGTGGAAAGATAAGATATTTCCGCTAAACCAATTATTGTTATTAGTTTCTTTAAGTCTTGTTTAATTTTTTGATTATTCTTACTTCCATCTGCTGGATTAACATATTTAGATTTATTATCTATAAAATATAATATAATAAAAGAAACGTTATAAATCAAAAAATCTGCTACTATTGAAATAACTGATATAAGTAGATAATTTGTAGAGTATATAATTGATGCATAATTTACAATAAATATATTCGCAATTGCGTTTATAATCGCAGCAATAATAATATTTTTGTTAAATGAAATTATACCTCTATATTTAGAATAAGATTTTTTGATGGAACCTAATTCCATCAAAGTCGTATCATATAATTCATTTATAAATTTTTAACAAATATATTATTATTATTTCTGTTTAAAGAAAAAGATACCAAATTTTCGTTTTACCTCTTCCCTTTCTCCCAAAGGTATCTCATAATAAACAATTAACTGTAGGTTATTACTTGCACCATGTATGTGAAATTGGTTTCCATGAACTTTACCATTGCAATCTCTTATCAAATTTGAAATTAAAGCAAAATTTTTAATAAATTTTAAATAAAATAACTTAAAATAACATTTGATTGGAAAAAGTAAATTACTTTATTTTACATTCTAGCATGATAATATCTGTAAGTTTTTTATTATTGGTTAGTTTCATTGATCTATATCAAGAATCATTTAGTCAAATTAATGGCGATTTAAATGATGGTAACAATACTGCCTCATCCATTGCCAATTTATCAAAATCCACGACTCCAAATATAACTAATTATTCTACATATGAAGATAAAGATATAGGATTTCAAATAAAATATCCTTCAGATTGGGAATTATATACTGAGAATTCCGAGTATTATACTGTTGCCAGTTTTAAACCAATAGATGTAAATATTCAGGTAAATGTCCAAATTATTCCTCAAGATGAATATAAGTCAATTAAAGAATATAGAGACAATGAATTTAAAGAAAGTAAGAATTATACTCTTTTAGCATACTATAGAAATAGCACTACAACATTTGGAGGTCAGCCTGCATTAAAAGTAATCTATCTAACAACACATATTCCTAGTATAATTGAAAATGCTTTTGGAAATACATCCTCAACTTTAAAAGCATTAATGACTGCTACTTTCGTTGAGCCAAAGAAATCTTTCTTTGCTATCGTATATTATGCTCCATCTAAAATATTTTCATATTATCTCCCTACAATAGAACAAATGATCAAATCATTTCAAATTGGTTGATCAATTACGTCCTATAATTGAGGAAGAGGATTAATAATTAGTATTTAGGTTGCTTCTTCAATAGTAATCTTTAGGGGGGCTTTGCCTTTGAAGTTAGTTAAAAGTCCAGGAAAAAATTAAATTAGAAAAAACAAAAATAGATGAAAGATTAGAACATGTCAATATATCTAATGGCTTGATTGAATTGCTAAACAATGCAGGATTTACAATTGATACAATTCTTAACAGTTAACCATCAGATATAGCACGGCTCTGTTAATTTAAGATAACTTCACCTCTTTCATTCAATTCGTTAATAAAATAATTCTCAAATATTGTTATTGTATCATTATACATGGATACAAAGAATTGTATCCAATTATGTACATGAAATAAATTACATTCATCTTTTTGCATACATTGATAATAGTCATCAAAATTTTCTATTCTATCCTTAAAGTACTGGTTGACTCGCTCCATCAAACTTTTCTGAAATGGTGAGTGTAGATAGTGTTTCAATCTCAAGACATTGCATGCTTCATCATACCATGTACCTCCATCTGTGTATACAGTATGTTTTCCATAGTTTGATACAAGAGATCTAATGAATTTTTCAGCAACAAACATGTTTCTCTCTTCTGAGATGTAGATTCCAAGCACTGAGCTATGAATTGGTTCAATACATATCCATAGCCAGAAATGCTGGTTACTGATTTGAATAACTGTTTCGTCTATGATAAAGGCAGATACTCTTTTTCTTTTGTTGTAGATTTGGCATGAACCAAATCTTTGAATCCAATTCCATACAGATACGTAACTTCTTTGTTTATCTTTAAAGAGTATTAACGCTTTAGACGTATTTCTTAAACTCAACCCAAGAAAATACAGATACAGAGAATACATTACGATAATTGAGAATGTTTTATTTCTTTCAAACCTAATTTTCATATAATAAATAGAATGTTCTTAGCTATAGCTTTTGCTGCTTAAATTAACAGAGCCGTCATGACTATGTTAATTTAAGAAAATATACTTAGCTGTAAATGTTCTATTTTAACCACATGTGTTGTTAAAATTTGTTAGAAATCGAACAGCCACCTTTATTGTTACGTGTTCTTTGTATTTGTATTTTTATGTTCTTAGTCTAAGAAATACGTCTTATTCATTGGAATCATTAAGACATAGAAAAATGAGTTGTAGAATCATATAATACTATCAATTCTAAAATTATGTATACAAAATAAAATAATATATTAGTAGTAGAATTTTTATAATAATTATGAGATGTATGATATTCAAAATAATAAGATTTTTGTAAAACTTTTTGATGGTAAAACTTTAGATGGATGGGAGATGGCTGGCAAGGGTAATTTTATTATCATTGAAAGAGAAAAGGCATTACTAACACATGGTGGAATGGGATTATTGTGGTATTACAAAAAGAAATTCAAAGATTTTATAATAACTCTTGAATGGAAAGTTTCAAACAGAAGTGACAATTCTGGAGTATTTGTAAGATTTCCTAATCCTTTTACTGATCCAAATAT
>CAWIYT010000018.1:0-3031 GCA_963840085.1 uncultured Nitrososphaerales archaeon | reverse complement strand
CAACAATTCTCCGAGGCATTTTATTAGCATTCTTAAATTGATCCATGATGCCCTAAAGCTAGATAAAATGCCCTCTCTCAGCTCTATTTCACTTTCTATATTCTTAATTTCTACATCGCATATTTCTAAAAAATTATCTTTTTCCAATCTATTAATAATTATGTTATATCCACTCTCTTTTGAAGTTTTGACCTGATGCCATAACTTCTAAAGGAAACTTATTATTTATAATTAATAATATTTCCTTCTCCCAAATTCCTCTTTTATTTATCTTGTATTTATCTTTTATTACACTTAAATTTTCTATTTCTTCTTTAATATCAAATTTTATTGAATCATATAATGCATTATAAAAAACTACTGATATTCCTCTTTTTATTTTAATCTTTAAAAAATCTCTATTTTTAATTAAAAATTCATCTATATCATTTTCACTTATACATTCTACATCACTAAAAGAAAAATTTTTTATTCCACTGTCTGTTGGATAATTAACAATTATATTATCAAAATTCATTCTTCTTACTTTAAAAGTACTTCCAAAATCATCTAACTTATCATTAATTATTTTTACTTTCATCTAAAAATCACCTCATTTTAGTATTCCTTTCTTTTAACATGAATATTACTGTGATAGAATTTATTTAGCATATAAAAAATAACAGATAAGTATTTGACTTATTATTTTCTTTCATATGCCTATTACACAAACAAGGAGTGATTAATAAATATGATTTATCACGATTTAATAATTGTCGGTGGTGGTGCATCTGGTTTAATGGCTGCAATAGTAGCTAAAGATTTTGGAATAGATGTAGCTATTGTTGAAGGAAATGATAGAATTGGTAAAAAAATTCTTACAACTGGAAATGGCAGATGCAATATTACAAATAGCAATATTGTCTTTCCCATATAATAACTTCCACAGTGAAAATAATAATTTTTTTCAAGAAGCTTTAAATAAATTTACAATAGAAGATACTAAAAGTATGTTTTTATCTCTTGGCTTGCCTTTAACTGAATTAGAAAATGGTAAGATGTATCCAAAATCTCTTCAAGCCTCTTCTGTAATAGATATATTTAGAATGGCATTAGATGATAGAAAAATACCTTTATATGCAGATTGTAAAATTAATTCTATAAATAAAAAGAAAATTTTCACTTTATATACCAATAATGAAGATTATGAAAATTTTTCTTGTAACAAATTAATTTTAAGTTGTGGTGGAAAATCTGCTACAAAAACAGGTTCAGATGGTTCTGGATATAAACTAAGTAAATCCTTAGGTCATAGCATTATAGAAACACTTCCTGGTATTGTTCAATTAAAATTAGATTATCCTTATTTAAAAGCATTATCTGGAATTAAATTTGATGGAGCTGTTTCTGTATTAGTTAATGATAAACTTACATGTTCAGATGCGGGTGAAGTCCTATTTACGGATTATGGCATCTCAGGTCCTCCTATATTGCAATTGTCTTCTTATGCTTCTAAAGCTCTTCATAATGGTTCAAAAGTAACTATAAGAGTTGATATGTTACCATATGAAAGCAAAGAAGATGTAGAGAATTTTTTTGCTACACATTTTTCTATATTTAATTATAGAGAAATATCCTCTGCATTAATTGGAGTGATAAATAAAAAGTTAATTTCTACAATATTAAAGGATGTTGGAATAACTGATATTCATTTACCTTGTAGCAATATTGATTGGAAATATATTAATAAATTAATTGATAAATTTAAGCAATGGGATTTCAATTGTATAGGCACTAATGGCTTCCCTAATGCCCAAGTTACTGTTGGTGGAATAAATACCTGTGAAGTAGATAATTTAACCTTAGAATCTAAATTAGTTAAAGATCTTTACTTCTGTGGAGAGATCTTAGATGTTCATGGTGATTGTGGTGGATTTAATCTTCAATGGGCATGGAGTTCTGGCTACTTAGCAGCTAAATCTGCAGCTAATAAATTCTAGTTAATTTATAGCTAATTATAATAGAATGTATAAGGAAGTAAATATACACTATAGAGCTATTATAAAACATTCATCTATGTATTTTTGAAATTATTCTTTAATTTCTATATTTAATCTTTTCCCACTCTGCTTCTAATAATGTTAATTGATTCCTTCACTATTTCTTATAGTATGATATGACTTTAAATTAACATCATCAATTTCCTTTACTGTTGCTGATACTGATACTTTATCTCCATATGTAGTTTCTTTTTCAAAAATCACTTTAATTCTTTTAAGAATCATAATTATTAATTACATCAATTGGAACTGCTTCAATTGCCCACTCAACATATTTAACATTATTAACATGATTATTTGAATCAATATCACTATATCTAATATCAAATTGTTTATTATATTGTTCTTCATCACTTTCTTTCTATTTTATCCATACTTATATCACAATCCATCATCACCATCTACACCATAAATATCATATTGTTCCTTTTGTATTCTCATAGGTCTTCTTTTTTCAATATTAATTAAGAAAAATAATGCTAATCCTTCTCCAATAAGATTATCTTCTTCATCCTTAATCATGTATTTTCTTAATCCATAAAACTTTTTAAATCCTACAGGTTGTGTAGTAATACTTATGGTTTCACCAAACATTGGATATCTATGCATCTTTATATCATACTTATAAAATACCCAACCACAGTTATTTTCTGCACAATACTCAATTCCACCACCAAGATGTTCTGATTGCTGTGTACCTACATCCTCAATAAAATTAACTATTGAGGATAATTTACATCTCAATTTTGAATCTACTTCATAATAATGTATTTCATATTTTTTTGTAAAACTCTTGCTCATAACACACTCATTGCAAAATCTATAGAAATAGCAATTCGATGTATCACTTCTTTATCAAAAATACTGCTTTTCTCCAGATATGGTTTCTTAATAAAATATATTTATCATAAATCACATACTATTTTTAAAATTTCAATAATTCCCTCCATTCCTTTATATTTATAATTATTGGTTTAAATCAGTTTCAAAAT
>CAWIYT010000017.1:0-13796 GCA_963840085.1 uncultured Nitrososphaerales archaeon | reverse complement strand
GTTATATTTCTCATTTGATGGAGGTGCAGCATATGCAGGTAATGATCCGAAATTTGTTGCAGGAATTTTATTATGAGTGAATGGTGTTGGTGATTGTGGCCCAGGAGGATGTTCTTCTACAGGAATATTCTTGTGCATTGAATTGAGGTGATTGTGATGGTGGTGTTGGTGATTGTGGCCCAGGAGGATGTTCTTCCACAGGAATATTCTTGTCATTGAATTGAGGTGATTGTGGGGATGCTAATTTGAACCCTTGAAGAACATCAGCAAAGGATATTTCCTTTTCTGCTTGATCTAGGTGAGAACATTGTCCAACAGTTTTGTCACCTTGCTGAGAATTAAAATCAATTATAAAATCAAATGAGTCACAAATAAAAATATCATTATCTATCCCACCTGCCATCATATCAGCTCCTTCACCACCATTTAATATGTCACTTCCTTCATCACCCAAAATTCCATCATCTCCTTTTTCACCCAATAACGTATCATCTCCTTTTCCTCCTTGTATTAGTTCATTTCCATTTCCGCCACTGATTTTGTCATCTCCATTTTCACCCTTTAATGTATCATTTCCTAATTCTCCATTGATTATATCGTTATCGTTTCCTCCATCTATTTCGTCATTGCCTTTTTCACCTGATAAAGTATCAAAACCATCCTCTCCACTAATTTTGTCATCTCCTCCTCCTCCTTTTACCTGGTCATCATTTGGAGTCCCTTCAATAGACACATCGACCTTTGGTTTGAGTATTGTATTTTTAGAATCTGTTAGGAATGGATCTTTCGAATTGGTTTTATCATACATAACGATTGGGGAATCTAATTTTATTTCTCCATTAGCTAATTTTAGAGTATTGTAGTTTAGAGGTAATATCAATGAGATTATTACCGCTAAAGTAAGTATATTTTGAATCTTTATCAATCTTCTATTTCATTTATAGAAATTCATATAGTGAAATTATACATTTTTAAGAATTCTATTATTATATTATATTATAAAATACGTAAATGAGATTTATCATATCAATAACACATGTATTCTTTTTAATAACTTTCTTTGATGTCAATATATAATTAGATACTAATGCGATTCTGGAGAATAAAAAGCATTATATAAAAGAATAATAATTATTATTATAAAGAGAATATTATGTGAATAACTAATTGGTAATGTATAATTATAAATAGTTATTTTGTTCTAATTCTAATATTACTTTCTTATTTGGGTATATATTGTAAAATAAATGAATAGATTCAGATATAAAAATGACAAGATTTTAATTCTATTTCTATGGATAAATATTTAGAACTTCTAGATATGCTTATTTAATTTTCAATTATTAATTGATGTGCTAAAATTCCCGTAAGTTTCTATAATAATGTAGTCCAACACCTTAACTTCTCACTTATTTATTTCAATGTTGTTAGCTACAGAATATTAAGTTGGTAAAAGGCACTTAAATTTGCTTTAATAATTTTGATCTGCGAAAATCATTCAATGAGAGCCTGAAGATCTTAAGATTCCAATATCAAAATTTTCAATTTTGATCTATGACTTTTTTACAATAAACTTTTTATTTGATCATGAATGAAATTTTAAATTTCATGTCATTTCAGTATTTAATTTTTTTGAAAAATTCTTTGAATATTGTAGAAATTTGTTACTCGTGAATTAGAAGTAGAACTCAATTCTAGATTATTGTTTTTATCATTACAATTTTGTTATTTCCTTCTCATTACCATGGTAAAAGTGATATCCTACTTCGATTTTTAATCATATGCAATTGGTCGAGGTCCTAGGAATATAATTTATTTTCTTATCCTTAGAAACATATATCGATATGGAATTGCATAAGATCATTATCAAATTTAATATATCATAATCATTCTCTAATTAAATTATATATTATATGTTACTAAATCATTCTACTTATTCTAAATATAATTGGAAGGTTTAATAATAATCATAATATACCTAAGACAACAAAAATGTTAGGATTTGTATTGATGGCTTCATTGCTTACAACACTTGTAACCACAATACCTTTTTCTAATATGAAAATTTTCTCAAATACAATAACAACAACAATGGCTCAAGAATACGAATTATGACTATACATCTTACAGCAAATATCCTAGCGATGATTATAAAGATATGTATCAATCAATCAATATAATACATCTCAAGTTTCCATAATTTGGATGAATTCATTTCAAAAAGATTTGTCAAAATTTTCCTCATAATGATAGACTGAACAATAATGTTTTCTAATAATATCGGAATTTTATTTTTTCATAGACATTTTTTATGATAACAAGTCAAAAATATTTGTTAATGAATTACATTTTTAATAATATGTTTTTTATCGGAAAAAACAGATTAAAAGAGAATGAATAACATCGTGAAGAACCAAGATTGTGATCATGGATTTTATGCTACATAAATTAAATGATTGCGTGACGCAGAAATAAACTCTATCACACTAGGAACAGAATTTGTTGAGTTTGAAGGTGTGTCTGTTCCACTATTCAAAGAACATTAACAACTGATAGTACAAAACATAGTTAGAATCCTAATTGTAAACTCTTAAATAAATGTTATCAGTGCCGTTAGATCTTTACCAATCTAAAACACATATGTAATTTATTTGTTTAATCATCTTTTATTTTGACTAATATGAGTACATATAATATTTGTACCAGTTTTTTCTATTGCTATTTTTTCTACTTGTTCATATGATAAAGAATCTTTTAACGATAATTTCATATCATATCCTAAAGAGGTCAAAAAGTCATAAATATTTCTAGGTTTAGCCCCATATTCTTCAATACTAGACGGAAGAAATTCCATAATAAGAGTAATATCACATTTCTTTAGTAGTTGTGTCATCCCCTTTAATGCCCCAAGCTCAGCGCCTTCGATGTCCATTTTAATAAAATCTGCCTCTTGAATTATATCATCAATTCTTACGGTCTGAACGTTGCTTGTTCCTCCCTTGCACCAATGTGAAGGATAAATGCGATGCATACCTCCATTCATTTCACATAAATGTAGTATTGTCTTTCCTTCAGTTTCTGCGACCGCCACGTTATGTAATTTGACGTTTGATTGTTTATTTACTTCAACATTCTTTTTCAATATCTGAAAATTACTAGCTTCGGGCTCAAATGCGTGGACTTGTTTAGCTTGTTTTGCCATTATCAAAGTAAAATATCCAATATGTGCGCCTATGTCTAAAACAATATGTTTCTTTTTTACCAATTTTTTGATGAGTTGTGTTTGTTCGTAATTATAAATCCCATTTTTAGCAAGTTGCAAGGAATCTTTATCGTCTATGTACATCCACCTTCCCAAGATTTTATATTTATCGCCATCTTTTATTGGAGATTTATATCTGGGCCTAAGTAGATTCCTTCGAGCTTTTCTTGCAAATGGGAGTAAATTCATATCATTTATTTTATAATTAGAAAATATATAGGTTAGTAAACTTCTTATAGTGTAATTTCAGTGCTGTTGATTTACTAAAAAATTGTAGATAACAATAGATTAATCTTTGATGTATCATTTTATTATATTATCTATTGTTTAATATACATCAATCTTCTTAATTTGAAATAATTTTCTAACCTATCTATATTTCTATAGATGGTTATGTATATTCAAATGTTACCCCATTTATAGTAATAAGATATTGAATAATTCTTCAAACATTTGAAATAATTATTATAATTATAATGAATAGTGAATATCACACTCGTAAGAAATTATGAAGTATTTCTAGTTATTACATTACTTGCAGGACTGGTTACTGGATTATTATTTCCATTTGTTATTGTAGGAGCACAGGAATGTGATGGGTCACAACATAATTTTGAATGTGACAATACCAACGTCAATATCGATAGAGAAAATATTAATAGAAACCAAGTACCTATGAATGAAGCACAACAATTAGAATCTCTTAATGGACCTATTAATGAAAATACCGAAACAAATCCCAGCCCAGTTCCACCTTTCACGCCTAATATTTCTAATGATGACTTTAGAGTTCAGACTTTTTTTGCAAAAGAACTAGATAAAGATGGCATACCGTCAGTATATTACGGGACGACAATTGATGGAGAACCAATAGGATTTCAAAGTAACCCTGTTACTACAGCTTTACAAGCAAATGAATTTTATGACAAATATAAAGAGAACAATGATGAAAGTTCTAAAATGTATTTTCTCAATAATGCAGATTGGCTTGTAGACAATGCGATTAATAAAGGATATTATTCATTATTACAATATAATTTTCCTCTACCTATTTACAATTTTAAAGCACCTTGGTTTTCTGCTATGGCTAATGGACTAGCTCTCCAGGTTTTAATTAAAGCACACGAAATAACACTGGATTCAAAATATTTGACAGCTGCGAAGAGTTTACTAAACGCATTTTTTATAGAAGTAAAAGATGGTGGTATAACTTACAAGGATTCTTCAGATGAATGGTGGTATGAGGAATACGCTTCAAATAATAAAGACTCGATGATTTCAAGAGTTTTAAATGGGATGATATTTACAGTACTAGGAATATATGACTATTTTCAATATACTAATGATCCTGATGCAAAATTACTTTTTGATAAAGGAGTAAATAGTATTAAAAAAGAGATATCTAAATACAACGATAATGGTTATTCGTACTATGACTTACTTGGAAACCCATCAGATAAATATCATCAAATTCATGTAGATTTGACAAAGCAACTTTATGACTTGACTGGAGAGTCAATTTTTAACGAATACCATCATTTATGGAAAAACCACTATTCTTAAAGAATTCAGTAGAATGACAATGTTGAACTACACTTGGATGATTTAACAAAAGATCATATCTACTTTATTTACCATATTCCCTTTCCATTAAAGGGTTCAGATTCAATTTAACGAATAGAAATAAAAAAATCATAGATTCCTGCACTTAATTTTTATCAAAATTGATTTAGATTTGTGATAACAAGAGAGAAAAGAACCTGTAATTTTAAATCAAAAATAGGTACTAAAATTGATTGGACATACAGATTTTACTTGTAGATATTGTACCAAATAACTTTAATGTAAATCTTCATACTTTTTTTTGATATTTTGTTATAGCAAGGTATTGACAGATATCTGTAAACTAATTGTGTTAATAACTTCCTGTCTTCATTTGAAAATTTAGCAAAGATTTTGTCACAGTTACATATTCGATAAAAAACATTTTTCGGGATAATAGGGTAATTCAATGACATCGTAAATTCGCCACCCATTTCAAGTGAAGAATAAATTCCATTATATTCACCTTTTACAAACCTAAATTGTTTCATAAAAAATGTGAATGTTTAAAGAAATTACGAAAAAAATCATTTAACATGTCGATTAATTTTATAATTCATCTAATAATAAGAATGAATAAACTATTAAATTTAAACGATTTTGAATTAAATAATCATTTAAATATTATTTTAAGTAGATGTATAAAATATGAAAAATATAAAATAGTTACTAAAATTCATCCTTTTAAAAATACTCAATTAGAATTATTAATTCGTAGAATTTTTTCCTAGAATAACATGAAAAATTGATTGTCTTGTGTCAAAGCTTCCAAGGAATTTTTTTATTTTAATTGGAATCCTTTTTATTGTTGTAGAGGGTTCTGTATATTTTTTGTAAATTGCTTCATACTGATGAATAAAATTATAAGTTGCCCGTTTTTTATAATCTTTGGGAAGATTATCCTCATACCAATCAATATTGACGATATGTTTATTGGATAAGGATATTATCTTCTTTATGATAGAATCAATTTCAGATGGTATAATATGTAAAAGGACCTCCGAAATAATAACCAAGTCGTATTTCTTATTATTTGTATTAAGAGTTTGTATATCACTAAGAAAAAAAGTAATTTTGTCATTGTGAGAATCTACATATTTTTTAGCGTTTTCTAATTGATGAGGTGACAAATCTACTGCTAAATATTCTTGTATATTTGGAAAGTTGGTTAATAAAAGTTTTGTTATTCGACCAAATCCACAGCCTAATTCTAGTACAGATTTAACTGAATCATCAGAAGTAAAAATATTATCATTTAAATGTTTAATTAGCATACTTTCCTGTAAACGTTTATCCTTATCATATACAAAGTTTTTTTGATACACCTTACCACGTTCTTGCCAATATTCCGAAGGCCGGTAGTTAAAAGACAATTTATTTTTATAAATTAAATTAAGTATAAATATATAACGTTTTCACTATTGTGTTTGGCTGAGCGCTCCTAATGCTAGATGAACCTGATAGAGTATATCCCTAAATGAATCCCAGATATATCATAGTATGAATAATCATTATCGCTGTATTTAGATCTCTTTTTTAATACTATTGATTTTACCTTACCTTTTTTTCTTTTATTTTACTTATTTTATCGAAATTTTCTTATCAGATAAGAATAATCACTTTTTTACCTATATAGACAATAAAGTACCTTATAATTAAGTTAATAATAACAATCTATTAAAAAATGTAATTGAATATTGTAAAAAATTAGTCCTCCTTTAAATCAACATATTTCTTATTATTAACATATATAAGTATTGTTTACACCTTTTTTTTATTGCAAAAAAAATACTTAAAAACACGTATAACATTAATTGTTTTTTGTTTGACGATTTCCTGCCTTGTTTCATCTTTTACTCCAAATACAAAATTAGATAATGATGGCATACCGTCAGTATATTACGGAAGGACAATTGATGGAAAACCACTAGGATTTCAAAGTAACCCTGTTACTACAGCTTTACAAGCAAATGAATTTTATGACAAATATAAAGAGAACAATGATGAAAGTTCTAAAATGTATTTTCTCAATAATGCAGATTGGCTTGTAGACAATGCGATTAATAAAGGATATTATTCATTATTACAATATAATTTTCCTCTACCTATATACAATTTTAAAGCACCTTGGTTTTCTGCTATGGCTCATGGACTAGCTCTCCAGGTTTTAATTAAAGCACACGAAATAACACTGGATTCAAAATATTTGACAGCTGCAAAGAGTTTACTAAACGCCTTTTTTATAGAAGTAAAAGATGGTGGTATAACTTACAAGGATTCTTCAGATGAATGGTGGTATGAGGAATACGCTTCAAATGACAAAGATTCAATGATTTCAAGAGTTTTAAATGGGATGATATTTACAGTACTAGGAATATATGACTATTTTCAATATACTAATGATCCTGATGCAAAATTACTTTTTGATAAAGGAGTAAATAGTATTAAAAAAGAGATATCTAAATACAATGATAATGGTTATTCGTACTATGACTTACTTGGAAACCCATCAGATAAATATCATCAAATTCATGTAGATTTAACAAAGCAACTTTATGACTTGACGGGAGAGTCAATTTTTACCAAATATCACGAGTTGTGGAAAAACCATAATAATCCATCATTACTAAATTATTTCTCAATATCTTACTCAGCTAAGATTAAAAATATTTTGAATATCTGCAATTTTATTAATTCCTATTGCTGAAATAAATTTTTTATATTTATTATAAATTATTAATTTCAGATTCTTTGAATAGATAACATTAGAATTATCTGTAATAGAATATTAAAATAACTATAATCCTGTGTTTATTATGTGAAAGTTTTACATGTTTCTCAACTGGGTTTACCTGATTGGAGAGTTGAAAAATCAGCTATTACTGGATTAAATCATGGTTATAAAGTATTTTTTGCAGGCATGTCTTCTCCTGAATCAACTAATAATAATTCTAAAATATTTGAAAAAATTTACAAATTAAATTGGCATGTTATTAATTATCCAAAGGGGTTACTTATTCCATATATTTTATTAGGAAAACCATCTATATGGCTTTCCGTAAAAAAACAAATAAAAATAATATTAGAAGATTTGAGACCTGATATTGTACATGCACATAACCTTATTTCAGCTAAATTGATGTCAGAATTTGATGTACCAATGATTTATAATGACCATGAATACTGGTCAATTTATATCAAAAGAAAGTATGAATCAAAATTACTAAACAACAACAACAATAATAATAAAGTCTTACGTAAAGTGAAGAGTTTTTTATACAATAGAATTATCAATATTTGGTCGAAATGGGAAGCAGATATTGTTACCAGATATCCTACTTTTGTAGTATCTAAAACAATTGCAAATGAAATGAAACAAAAATATTCAAACAAAGTTTTTTTGTTACCTAATTGTCCTAAGGAAACTGAAATTCCTGTATCATATGTCCCCGTAATTCATGACGATTTAAATAGTGTATATGCAGGCATTGAACCATTAAAAGAAGCATCAGCTCTATCAGCTCATAGAAATATAACAGGATTGGATCGAGTTTTTAATGAGAATGATGTTGGTAAACTAGTTTTAATAGGAAGAACGAATTTTCAACCTTCTGCAAAGGTAATTTGCAAAGGTTTGCTATCCCGCAATGAAATGTACAATGAAATGGCGAAATGCTCTATTGGTTTATTACCGATGAAAAAAATATGGTCTCATAAATATATAAATCCAAATAAAACTTTTGAATATGCTCATGCAGGTCTCCACGTGGTATGTACCTCTTCATTTTCTGATGTAGTGGAAACTCTAGATAATAATTGTACTACCATAGAAGATTATAATGATTTAGTAACACAACTCTTATACTTTCGAGATAATAAAGAAGAATTATTTAAGAAAAGAATTAAGATACACGAGTTTGCAAAAAAAAATCTAACATGGGAAAGATATGAAGGAAATATTATCGAAGCTTATAAAAATGTCTGATTGTCACATTGTCAACATTTCTATGAAATATTTCTTCTAATTCATCATAACAGAATACCTTATGCTATTAAATTATTTATGATCTGGTGGAAAAAGAAATTTTAATATGCTCTAAAATATTTCAATAAGAATAGATATCAGAAAAACTACCAAATCTATCACAAAATTATCATTGTTAAATTTAGTAGTAGAAAGGACATTACATTAATTTTTTAATTTTCTATATACTTTAACTATTAAAGGTATTGAAGAAAGTTTTTTTCTCAAACTTTTAGTTAGAGATCTTTTCTTTGATATCAAACGCAGAAATAATGATTCATTTCTAGACATCTTTAATGCTTTTAGTCTCATATGAAGAAGATTTAGCGATTTTGGCTCCTTTGTAATATATATAATAGAAGATACATTATCTGGACTAAAATAATATTTTCCGAAACTAGTTAATTCTTCTTTTTTCCATGATGATTTATGTGTCTCAAAGATATTGTCAAATGCATCTTTTTGAGCACTTGGTTTTTTGGGAGTGTTTATTAAAATGCCTTTGTTCTTAGATAATAAATTATTTAACAACCATACACCTTCTTCTTTGGGAAAATGTTCTAAAACATCAATAAGTAAAACTAAATCATAGGTAAAATCAAGTTTTTTAACTAAGTCAATTATATTTTCTGTATATATGTTATTATAAATGAATTTATGTAAAGGTGTAATATAATTTTCAAAGACCTCAACTCCATCTATTCTTCTTATAAACTTATATTCTTGTCTTCCATCCCATAACTCTAGATATTCTCTACACAATACTCCATATTTACCAAATCCACTACCAACGTCAAGAACAGAAAAAGGCTGTAAAGAGATAATAATATCCATGATTTTTGATATTTGATAATGTTGACTTGAAGGCAATTTATAAAGAAAATAAAAGTCAAAGATTAAATAAATCTTTTTAACAAAAATATTATCTAGTTATAAAAATTGATTCGGAAATATTAGAACACATTTATAATTGACTCTCTTGTTTTAAAATAAGTATATTAATAAATTGAACTTTATACTGTTTTGCATATGTTTATCAATATTAATTTATAATCTACTAATTAGCCATTATGGCATAATACTATATTAGACATAAACCTAAATAGCAATATAATCATTAAAAAATATAATTATATATGCAAATTTAATATACATTGATTACCACCAAATCATCAAGCAAGAAACTTGTATACATTTATTATATTCTTATCATATTTTTCCCATACCAAATTATCTTTTGCAAAATTAAATGACTTAAAACGTAATTTATTTAATTCTTCAATATTCTCAGAAAAATATTCTAACTTTTGAACTAAGTCACTATAATCTTCTACTAATATGCAATTTCCACCCAAGTTAGAATAAATTGTTTTTAAATCCGCAGTACAAATTACTAATAATCCAGCATGTACATACTCATAAGTTTTGTTAGGATTCACATAATAATGTGACCAATGCTTTTTCCATGGAACAAGCCCTATAGACGATTTTCTTAAAATTTTAAATATATTATCTCTTGAATTATAGCCATGAAATTTGATCTTGGAGGTTTCTTTCTTTGCGTCATTCCATCCTAGAATATCTAACCTCCCAATTTCATTATTGTTAAAGGTCTCTATTAAACCACTCATATCTCTATTTGGATAAGGATAAGTTGCCCAACCATCTGATCCCATATATACAGATGATAGCTCTTTATGGTATTCTGGATTATCTAAATTTTGAATTTCATTTTTCATAGGAACATTAGGTACTACAAAAATTTTATTAGTACTATTATATTTTCTTAACTCCTCTGCAATTTTTTCGGATACAGTTATGGTTGGATATTTAGACACTATTTCCTTCTCCCATTCCATCCATAATTTAGACATATATCTCTTCAACGATTTTCTAGCCATCCATCTTATTTTATTTTTTTTAGATTTATCTAGAGACTCTCTTATCCTGAATGATTCATAGATAACTTTACCATGCATGGAAGAGTATTCATGATCATCAAAAACAAAAGGAATATCAAATTCAGAAGCTATTTTTGCTGGTAGAATATTGTGAGCATGAATTATATCAGGTCTTATTTCTTTGATAATGTTATTAATTTTTTTTTTTACTATTTGATAATAGAATGGAAATTTGTATTTGGCTCTGAAATTCCAATGGAACTGATATATTTTGTTAAAAATAAAATTTCTATAATTATGTATACTGTTTTCACCTGCAAAAAAAACGTCATGTCCTTCTCTCTTTGCAGTAATTGCTGATTTTTCAATACGCCAATCAGGTAAACTAGATTCAGAAAGATGAAGAACTTTCAAGTTTTTACCTAATGGTGAAGAATAATTTATTTCTTTTGCTATAATTTTTGATGCATTACATAAAATTTTTAAAAAGAATATATGGAGAATCAATACTACTTTCAATGAAATAATAACTTTATCTTAAAATATTGCCTAAACGTCTGTTTATTATTATCCAATAGTTAGTTTTAGTATATAACAAAAACAAATTTCCTACCTTATAATACAGACAATTTTAAATTTCATTAGTCTTGAACCTATAGTTTTACTTATTTCAAATCTTCAAATTTTATTATAAATATTTTGAAGCTGATTTACGACGTTTAGTGGATGATGTTTTTCAGGTAATTTGTCAATATATTCTAATTTATAATTTAGAACCTTAAGTCCACAAGCGAGAGACTCTAATGCAGTTTTACTTAAACTTTCAAGTAATTTATCGTTAACTATTCTTATATCTACATAAATATCATATTTTTTTAAAAAATTAGGTATTTCTGCATATAACAAAGGTGTTTTTGTCCTATCATATACATTTATTTTGAGACTAATATTATTTGTTTTACAATAATCCAGCGTTTTCTGAATATCCCCAGTTTCGGTATGTATGGTTAAGGCATTATTATTATTGACGTGTTATGATTAACATTTCTTTTGGAGAAATGATCTAAATCAACTGGGTTTGGAAGATATTTTGCATGGGGTAATAAGGATAAAAGATCAGGCGTTGCTACTAGTATTTCATTAGCTAAATTCTGAGATTCTGTCGAGAATGGCTTGAAATAACCTCGTTTAACAAGCCACAACCTATTTTTTATTTTGGTTACAAATAATTTTTTTCTATTCTTCATGTTCTGTATAACCGAAATCTCAGGGTTATTTTTATTTTTCAAGCCTCGTATATCAGTACCATGGTAATGAAGAATAATTTTTTTGGAATTACCAAATGCTTTACGTATTGTAAATACTAATACTTCATTACTATGGATATGGATAATATCTGCATTTTTAGCTTCAGAAAGACAATAGTCTGCAAAATGTGCTGGTTCAACTATATCAACATAATCTTTATAAAATTTTAATATTCCAAATTTATCAATCATATTGGATGACAAAACTTTTGACTCTATGGCGTTCATCCGTTGATATTTAGCTAGGATACAGGAGACACCAGCTTGATCATTAATATGCAAAACTTTCATAAAGAAATAATGAATAAAACTAGATAAAAATATTTAGAATGTCAAAATCAATATTTATTGTAGGCATGAATTACTAAGAATGTTTATTCATTATCGTTACACTTTTGATTTATTATTTAATCTTCAAAGATGAGTTTTCGATACAGACGACTTCAATCTTCATAGTATTAACTATTTCTTTAATGAATTAATAAATTAATGAATTAATAAATAAATAAATAATAAAAATTTAGTTTTCAATTATTATTTTACCCAAAATTGACTGATTGAATTCCTACAAGAATGTAACTAATCGTAATGGCATATTTTGAAATAATTATTCAAATAACGATTATGTCAATTAAATTCAATAATATGAAGAAAATTGCCTCGGTAGTTGGTGCTCGTCCAAATTTCATAAAACTTGCTCCAATTCATAATGTTGATAAATGATCATGTTTATACAAATATATTCGAACATATTATAATTCATACCGGACAGCACTATGATTATAAATTATCCGAGATTTTTTTTAGTGAGTTTAGCTTACCCCCTCCAAACTATAATTTGGATGTAGGATCGGCTAGTCCATGTTTACAAATTGCTGAAATAATAAAAAAATTAGAGCATCTTTTTCAATCAAATAAAATTGATCTTGTTCTAGTTTATGGAGACACTAATTCTACATTTGCTGGTGCATTAGCTGCAATAAAATCATCCATAAAGGTAGCACATGTAGAATCTGGATTAAGAAGTTTTGATAGAGAAATGCCTGAAGAAGTTAACAGGATTCTCACAGATCATATCAGTAACTTTCTTTATCCTCCTACTAAAACAGCAATAAAAAATTTAAATTCCGAAAATATACAAGGGGAAATAATTTATACTGGTGATATTTCTGTCGAAATTATTAGAGACGCAGAAACAAAAATATGTAATTCTTTAATTCTAGAGAGATTAAACTTAGAGCCAAAAGAATATTATCTTTTTACATTACATCGATCAGAGAATACAAATTTTGAATGTTTAAAATCTATAATAAATATCTTTAAAAAAATTCATGAACTAAAAATAGTTTTTCCAATTCATCCCAGAACTGCAAGGATACTCAATGACATTGATTTATATAAAGAATTACAAAAATGTAAAAATGTAAAATTAATTGATCCTGTTGGATATATAGATTTTATACAATTAATCAAATGTGCTACTAAAGTTATTACTGACTCAGGTGGAACACAAAAGGAAGCATATCTACTAAATACACCATGTATAACTATAAGAAACAATACAGAATGGATAGAAACAATTAACGAAAATTGGAATATTTTAACAGGAATAGATGTAGAAAAAACTACAAATGCTATTGTAAATTGGCATCCTCAAAAAACATCTACCGAAAATCCTATTTTCGGAAATGGAATGACTT
>CAWIYT010000016.1:0-8702 GCA_963840085.1 uncultured Nitrososphaerales archaeon | reverse complement strand
AAAAAATGAAATGATTGTTTGTAAATTTTGTGGTGACGAAGATAATGGCGAGTTCATACATGAAAACGGTTGTGATTGGTGTCAAATTTGTTATAGATTATATCAAGAAAACCGATTAGAAGATAGATTCAAAGAGTTCTAACCACAAAATGAAGAGGGAGGAAAAAATAAAATGATTTGTGCATATTGTGAAAAACGAATATTGTATTGGCAAAAGAGATATTCAGTTTACAAAGATGATTTTGAATTACCTGGACCACGTTTTCATATTGAATGTTATGAGAAATATAAAAAAGAAGAGGAGGAAAAAAATAAAGATAGGAAATGAGATCCTATTCTAATAATATTTCTAATACAACCGCTCTGTTATTAATCCTAAAAGTTGTTCTTTAGGTTGTAATACTCGTATTTATTGGGATATTTCCAATAATGCATATTTCGAAGTATTTAGTAAGAAGAAACACATTTGTCCTATTGGTTTAAGTCTGTAACTCCAAGTAATGCAAATAAACCAAACTATTATTACAACAAATTTGCAAATAAACAACCAAAGCCCAAGATGAGCAATTCTATCGAATTATTAACTGGACCAATACAAGAAATACAAAGAAAATACGAAATATTATCTGATATTGTAACTGAGTTAGGAGGAAAGGCTCATGGAAGTCAATCCCATATTTCTCCAACAAATAATTCAATATCTCTAGTTGTTTATTATGAAGTTCCTGAAGGTAAAGGGAAGAAGTAAAACAGATTCAATAATTTTATTGCTAGAAATCAGATAGTTCTACAATAAAGAAATTAGAATTATTTATTTATTAAGTCAATAGAATAATAGGATAGTGATGTATTTGACATTGATATTATCATTATTATTGGTAACAGTTCTATTTTTATTTTCAGTTCCAATTGGGTTAATTTTAGAAAACTACGAAGATGCGTATGGATTAACATATTTGTGTGACGAACGTGTAACAGTATGCAATGGTGATGAGACCGACGACGAAATTACTGGAACTGACAATAATGATGTAATTTTTGGCTGGATAGGTAATGATGATTTACGTGGAATGGCAGGTGATGATGTTATTTTAGGAGGAGAGGGAGCAGATACAATTATTGGTGATATCTCAAATGATGTATTGAATGATACCATCCATGGAAAAGATGTTTTGATAGGAGGACCAGGTGATGACATTTTGATGGGTTATAATGGAAATGATGATATTTATGGAGGTCAAGGTGATGATTGGCTGCGAGATTTTGGTCCAGAAAATTCTGATGAGGTAAATAATTTTTTTGGTGAAGAGGGAAACGATTTGCTTGTTGGTAGTCGTAGTACAGATATTTTTAATTGTGGAGAAGGAATAGATGTAGTTTTAAAATTCAATTCAACTCAAGGCGACAAGGCTGATGAATCCAATTGTGAAATGTTAATTCAATAACAATCATTTTGTTTATACCCAAAATTAGAGATAGTAGAAATTTATTCTTATTTTTGTTTATATAAGTCTAATTTTTCTTTAAAAGAATTTTATATTATATTATCAATATTATTGAAAATGGCAATGACAAATTATGATGGAACATGTAAAAATTGTGGTTCAGATCTATCTGTTTGGATAGAAGTAGATTATTGTGATTCAATTATAGCCATCAGTAGATCTTTTTCATATTCTTTCTTTGCCCTTATAGAATAAGAATCTCCAAAACAACACATTCCACATTTTCTTTTTCTTGAATTACCTTCTTTTATTGGATCAAATTGAAATGAACAACTTGTACATTTTATTAATTTGGCATTCATATACAATTGTATACTTAATTCTAAAATATAAAGTATACTAAAGTATATAATAATATACGATAATAATTATAAAATAATCTATGGGTAAACAACAGTATACGATAATGACCAAAAAAGACAGTTTTGTCGCTAAACATAGTAAACTTGGTGATAAATGGATAATTATTATTCCTAAAGAACATCATGAAATTGTAAAAAATATGAAGAATCCATTAAAAGTAAGAGTTGAAGAGATATTTGAAGAATGACAATATCCATAAATCAGCCTATTTTTCTTATTAATCGTATATAAGAAAATGATTTAAGTATTAAAAGAAATATATCTAATTTTTAATTATATTGAATTTTCCTACTGACAATAATAAAAAAAACAGGAGGAGGAAAAGAAAGAAGAAAACATAATAGATTTTGCTGCAGTACTGACTGGAAAAGAGGAAGTACCAGAGGTAGATACATTGGATACTGCTTTAGCAACATTTCAATCTCTTAATAATAAAAATGAAAAAGATGATCTAAAATACTCTGTTAAGGTTACAGATACAGATAAAATAAAAGAAGTTGATATTCATACAGGAAAACCTAATGAAAAAGGAGATGTAGTTGCAGAATTGTATAAATCTAAAACTCCATCAGGAAAAGTTATAGGTAATCTAACTGAAGGAAAAATAGAATCAAAGGATCTAAAAGGTCCACTACAAGGAAAGAATACCAAGGAACTAGTCAGGAAAATAGAGAAAGGAGAAGCCTATGTAGATATAAAAACAAACGATAAGCCAAAGGGAAAAGTAAGAGGCAAAATTAAAAAATTAACACCTATTTGATGACTAAACTTCACAAATATTATATTTTTGATATAACAATAGCAATTGTTTTCTTAATCGTTGGTGGTATTATTACAGCACCAACTTTTATCAAATATTTTGATAATAGTATAACTCCTCAAAAATTAGCAGGATTTTTAGAGAAATACGATATAAATTTAACTAAGATTAATGCTGAGAGAGATAAGTTAAAAGAAAAAGTTAAATTCGAATCAATTGATCCCTCAAATAAGAATTTCTCTGGTATAGACTTAAGATCGTTAATCGTGTTAAATTCTAAAATATTTAATTCAACTTTAGCAAGTTCACATTTAGAAAACTTTCAATTTTCTGGCAATTTATCAAATACAAATATTAGTAATTCATACTTTACAGTTGCAGATTTAAATAAGAAGGTTAATCTCACTAAAGCAAATCTAGCAACTGCAAATTTATATGGTACAAATCTAACAGATGCTGATCTCACCAGTGCAGATCTAACAGATGCTGATCTCACCCATGCAGTTCTTATAAATGCAAATCTTACTTTTACAGGTTTGAAAGAGGCTATACTTATAGGTGCAGATCTAACAAATGCTACTCTTATAGGTGCAGATCTAACAAATACTATTCTTCTAGATACAAATCTAACAAATGCTGATGTGAATCATGCAAAATTTAATGAAACATTCTTCAATTGTGCAAGTCTGAACACAACGACTAATATTACAGATTTAATGAAACATTCTTCAATTGTGCAAGTCTGAACACAACGACTAATATTACAGATTTAACAATTCAAAATATCATAATACTTGATTCAAATTTTAATAAGGTTACAAGTTGTTAGACCAAACTTATGCTATAAATCCTATTAGAATATATCCTATTATGATGTCAATAGTTTTACACAATTATAAGATAATAAAGGAAAAAAATTTTGTAAAATCTTTTTCATCTTCTACTAATTTCAATGATATTAATAATGATGACTCCAATAGTGATCATAATAATACAATTCTAAAACGAGAAACAGAAAAATGGAATAACTTTTCTTCTGTTTTGAGAAAACAAAATCGAGAATTATTTGAAGAAATGTTACAATCGTCATATGCCAAATATTCAACTGCAATAAATGCTAAAGGTGAAGAATTTTCAACAGATCCATTGATAATGTCTTTGCTGTTTGAACAATATAAAATAAGAATGAATTTCTTCACACAATAAAATTTTTTTCTTTATATTCTATATCAAACTAATTCTACAATACAATATCCACAATAACGATATGAAGTATTATCATATTTACGGTTAAAACTAGGACACGAATTCTTCTTTGGATTAAAATCACTCCAATCTAATGTTCTTCTACATTTAAAACAAACTTTAGGTCTATTGTTTTCTTCAACAGGAATTGTACAGTCACAATTATTGCATATGTAATACCTGATGTTACTTTGTTTTAAAATTTCAGTTGTGTTTAGTAGTGCAATCCACATTGTTTGTTCAACACTTTTTCCTTGTGAAACTATACTTCTTTTTTCAGACATCTAAAATGAGAGAATAAAAAACTTGATTGATAAATCTTTCGTTAATTAAACTTCTTCCTTCTCCTACATTAAAAAAACCCTATTTTATGCATCCTAAACCTTATAGACGAGTAGGTATATGTAGTCCTTGGGACATAAATTAGTATCGCTACCAAATCGGGCCCGTCGGGTTGCGAGGCATTTTTGCCTCTATTTCTTTATCTATTGCAATAATAATAAATAAATTTTGGAGTTTCAATAATTAAAAATATACTTGAATAATTATGATAATTAAATTAAAGGATAACCAGAATTAAGGATTAATTCATCTATATTGCTAATGCGCCCGTTTTTATAAGCATATTTTTATATCATTGCCATTTGTTATTCTAGTTAATTCAAACTTGTGGTTCAATCGCTCTTTCTGTTATGATTTCTTCACTTACAGTTTGTGTTTTCGTTACTGCTTTTTTCTTAATAATTAATTTCTCTATAACATATGGCTTTTTTGTAACTTCTACTTCTTCTCTCTTTAAAGGAATTGTTATCTGTGTATTAGTTTCTACAGGTTTAAATTCTTCATTTTCATACCCTGTTGAAATATTATTATTATTATTAGATGGCAATGATTGCAAATTATCAATAATAACTGGTCTTCTTTCTATTACTAGTTCTTCATGCATAATCGGTATTTGCTCTGTTTTAGTTTCTTTAATTGTTTCTTTTGTAATAATTGCTTCATCTACAAGTTCTGTCTTGATAACATCTAATTCTTCTGACATTAAAGGAATAACTTCTTCTTTTTCTTTTGTATTGCTTAATGAATCATCATCATCATTAGTAATAGTAGTATTTTCTGTTTCTATCTCACTATTAATAGAATCATCTTGATCAAGATTTGCGTTTTCATTAGATCTTGACTCCATAGTTATAACATTACTATAAACAATATAATAGTTGGCTCCAACAAGTTTTTTAATGATATCAAATTCAAGGATAATTAATTAGTTAATCATGACCTATAATCTACTTAAATTATATTTAGTATAAATAATATTAGAATGGAATTAACTGATTCAGAGACAACTAATAATAATAATTCTATAACACAAGAAAGTAAAAATAAGGTAGAGGAGGATCTTACAGCAAATAAAAACTCCTTAGTAGTTTCTCCTTTACAATCAGAAAAACTCACAATAGTAATTCAATCACCTTCATTAGAAAATAAAAAATCGTTAAAATCAAAAATAGAAGGAGCCTTAGAATCTGTTAAGGAGAATGCAAGTAATATTGTTGATAGGGTAGTAAAAGTAGAAGAACAAGATATCAATTCTTTTAAAAGAGATATAGAATCAATTTCTGAACTACAACTCCAACAACAATCAATAGAAGAATTTGTCATTCCTGTAGTAGGAGAAAAGTATTCTTTTTCTAAAAATCTTTTATCTGAAGATATAAATATTGAAAAAAGATGGATAGAAAAAGATGAGATAAAGATACCTGTTAGATATGAAAAATTATTCGTGAATGATAAAGAAATTGATGTCTACTCAAAGCAAGGGATTATTTCTCAAATTAAAGAAAAGATATCAGATTTAGTTCAATCCGATGATGAAGATGGCGAAATGAAGGAAAATGAGAATGATGATAAAAAACAAAAGGACAATAAAGACATAGAAAACCAAAAAAGAGAAGAACCTCAATTAGAGAGTGAAAGTGTACCACTTTTTGATAATCAACAAATAGAAAATAGTAATGGACAATTATCTCAAGATAATAATAATAAAGAGTTAACGAATAACAAATATCAAACATTGATTCCCTTATATGCAGAAGAAATTACTGTATCCAAGAAAATGGTAAAAGTTGGGGAAATTGTGATAAGTAAGAGAAGAGTAGTAGAAATGGAAAATGTAGATGTTGATACTATAAAGGAACGAATAAATGTCGAGCATGCAGATGGTAGAAAAGAAAAGATAACTGATTATTGACAAGTTATTAAAATAAACATATATACATAATTAATTACAAAACAACTGTCATAAAATTTGATAGAAAAAATCTATAATAACGATAAGAATAAACACAATTATAATAAAAAATAATTACCGATTAACGGTTAAAATAAACCTCCACCACGTCCACCTTTAAGAGTATCAAATATGTTATCAAGAAATCCTTCTTCTCCTTCTTTTTCTTGTTGCTGCCCTTGTTGTTGTCTTTGCCTTACTGTTTTCTCTCTTAATACCTTTAATGCTTCTTGATAAGCAATTCTTCCTTTTTCTTTATCACCATTACAACATTCACGAGATATTTTATCAATAACCTCATCTTCTGATACATTTTCCTGACTAGTTGTAAATCTTTGTCTTTCATCATTTGAAAACATATTTGTTATACTAGAAGGTAATAATGACATCAATCCTGATGCTCTTTGTGGTTCAGCATTACCTAACAAGAACTTTGATACTAAAGGCAGTGCCATTCTAGCAATATTAGAAGATAATCCACTTCTTTGTGAAAATAGTCCAAATATATCATCCATGTCCATGTTATATCATAGACAATAAATCTTATAATAATTGCTTATTTACTATTTATATCAGTAGACATGCTAGCAATATAAAATTACAAAATAAATAATTTTTTTATTATATATTTGTATTATTCTTTATCTACATTTGAGGTATCTAATTCTTCAGATGTGATCTCATCAGTTATCTTTTTTTTACCTTTAATTGCTTTCTTTTTTACTACTGCCTCTTCTTTAACATAGGGCTTTTTTGTAACTTCTGCTTCTTCTCTTTTTAATGGTATTTTTATCTCCTCTGGTGATTGTACAGGACTTTGTGCTTCTCTTTCATCACTACCACCGCTTGGAGGTCTTCTCTCAATACTTATTTCTTCTCTTGTTAATGGAACTTCTACTGTTTTAGTTTCTTTGACTGGTTTTTTAGTAATTGTTGCTTGATCTTGTTGAGACTTTTTAGATACATCTAATCTTTCTTCTGTTAATGGTATATGTTCCTCTTCACTAGTTTCCATTTCAGGAGTTGTTATTTTTTCTTGTATATTATCAGAATCCCATATAGTTGGTGGTTCATGCTGATATTGGCTTAATTCTTGTTTAGAAAATCTAAATCTTAATACATCGCCATCATAACTTTCGGCTTGATCTTTTGGAATATAGAATTTTTCTTTGTTGATTATTCCTTTTTGGACTAGTACATAATTGCCTTGAACTTCTTGTACTTCACCTAAATCCTCATCATCAATTCCTCTTGCTTCTTTTTTTATAGTTTCATTCCATTCAATATTATTAGAATTCATAAAGTTTGCTATATTACAAGTTATTTAATAATTAGAGACAATTTAATTGTCATAGCCTGGACCAACTACATCATTTGGTTTATAGGATTAGCATATCCTGACTGACAAAATTTTGTTTTTTACCAGATTTTACTTTTAATTAGATTTATTGCTTCTTCATATACTTTTTTTCCTTTTTGTTTATCACCATTAAAGCATTCATTCGATATTTTCTCAATAACTTTATCCGGAGGAATACTTTCTAGGTTTGTCTTGATTTTGTTTTTCTCATCAGCAGAAAACAAATTTGTTAAACTTGATGGTAGCATTGATAAAAGTCCTGATGCTTTGATTGGTTCTGAATTTTGAATAAAATACCGACATGTTATTGAAATACCTTGTCTTGCAGCATTAGGCTCAATTCCTAATCTTTCTGCAAAACTTTCAATAATATCTTCCATAAATAATATATGACTATAAAATATATAACCAATTAAGTTATGATATTTTACAATATCTACAAATAGACTATGAATAAGAATATTTTCCATTATAATAGATAATTATGATTTTCTAATATTTTAATAAATTGTCATTAAGAAAATTAAATATAATACTATAGTTAAATAAAAATGAATTAATTTTAGTAAAGTCTAATCTCTTTTGTATTGTTTTGCTTCTTCTTCAGTCACAGTAAAGAAGACAGTACTGCCATCAAAATGGTGTACTAAATTTTTAGGAATATAGAATACATCTTTGTCTACAGTACCTTTTTGTGTTACTATGAATTCGCCTGTAACTTCTTGAACTTCACCAAAGTCAGCATCTCCTAGTCCTCTTGCTTCTTTTTTGATAATTTCTTCAGGATTAAATGCTGTAGATTCACTTCCACTAGTTTGATCTTGAGACATTCCTATGTTCCCATCTTGTAAACTACCATTTTCGCCTTGTGCTAACACATTTTTAAATGATGTTGTTGGTATTCCTCCTGTTGTCTGCTGCTGCAATTAAAGCAAATGCAAGAATAGATGAAATTGCTATTGTTGAATAGATTTTTGATTCCATATCAATTTTAGTTAAATATAATATATAATAATTAAACTACTTATTTAGAACATATTCAGAAGTTGCATATTGTTAATAATAATAATAATAAAATTCAATAACTTATTTTAAAAAGCCATAGCCTTCCATCATAAGTAGTAGGAGCAAATTTAGAAGGCTATGATATAGTATGAATTGGTCTTTCCATTGAAA
>CAWIYT010000015.1:0-6200 GCA_963840085.1 uncultured Nitrososphaerales archaeon | reverse complement strand
TAATTTGCTAAATTATGACAGGTTATCTAAAAAGCCGTTATTGTTTAGATCCTTCACAGGATTAGAATTATCTGAATTTGATTCCATTTGTCAGGAAGTAGAATTAAAATATCCAGAATATGAGATAAAACGTTTATCTAAAAGAAAGGAGAGGATGAGAACAAGATCAATAGGTGCAGGAAGACATTTCAAACTGACAGTAAGAGATAGATTTCTCATGCTTCTTGTGTACTATAAACTGTACATAACACATACACTTTCTGGTTTTCTGTTTGACCTAGATCAAAGCAATGTACATAGAGATATACGATATATGGAACCTGTAGTATCAAGTTGTATTCCATTACCTCAAAAGTTATACAATATTACAAGAAGATTGAGAACTGTAGAGGAAGTAGAAAAGTAATTTCCTGAATTTAAGGCATTTATAGACGCAACCGAACAGGAAATACAAAGACCCAAAGATAAAAGAAAGAGGAAAAACTATTACTCTGGTAAAAAGAAAAAACATACTGTAAAGACACAACTGATGGTAAACAAAGAAGGAAAGATACTGCATAAATCAAATCAGCACAAGAAAGGAAGGCAGCATGATTATTCTGTCTACAAAGACGAACATCCAATAACACCACCACAGGTTAAAAACTATTTTGACCTTGGCTATTACATGGAATAGAAAATGACTTTCCTGACCTTAAAGCAATATTACCAGTAAAAAAGAAACGTAATATCGAACTCACCAAAACAGAAAAGAGATACAACAAAAGACATAGTAGACAGAGAGTAATAGTAGAGCACACTATCTGCAGGATAAAGAAATTTGGTATAATGGGAAACAGATACAGAAACAGACTGAAAAGATATGATGTAATGTCAGATATTGTTTCTGGTCTAGTTAATTATCGAATAATACATACTACTAGGAGATAATCATAATTTATTGCAATGAAAATATAGTGTAGATTTTATCTAATTACGCAAAAGATCTCGTATTGTTTTTGTTAATGTAAAACAGAAGATGCAGTAATCAATAACAAAAAAAGGATTTCTAAAACCATAACCAATTAATCTTTTGTTTATAATAATTCAGTAAATAAACTTACCATATCCTCTTCCTCATCATTATCGCAACAGATCCATTCTAAACTCCTGGTAGAAGATATATAATTTTGTGTAGATAACATAATATTTATTAGTACTAAAAAAAGTTTTACTAATATTTATTTTTGTATATTATTAGGTGACTGAATCTTATACATGTATATATAACTAATTCTATTAAATTCACTGGGAGTCAACTAATGAATTTTCATAAACAGCGAAAAACTTTTTTAATATATACCACTTAGCATATATTTTCTAATCAAATCGCTGTTGGAATACTTTAAAGTAGTCTAAAATCACTATTATTAAACACGATAGCAAATATTTTTTCCTGCTTATATGATATTATAAGTAAATAGAATTAGAAAATATAGGCTAATTGGTATAACTGCTTTTACTATTGTTGCTACAAATCTAGTAGAATAGATGAAATTTTTTGGGCAAATGGGTGTTATTGTAGCCTCTAACATCCACCACCATCGTTTTGCAATTAATATACTCAACAAATAGGGTATTGTCATAATCTGAGCCTCGTTTTTCATAATTCTATTATTAATCTTTTTAGGCTATGACAATAATAAATATTTAAAACTCTAGAAGAATAATTTGCTTTAGTTATACACTATTAAAACTGTTAACGATAATTTTTTAAGAGACCTAATGGATGTATCAAATTAAGAGAATTAAGAGAAATGAAAAAGAACAATAGCATACTAGTTCTAGGGATTCTATCAATATCTTTCTTAATCGTATTAAGTATTATACAAAGTTCAACAGCTCAACGTCATGATAATCCTAGACATTATTCCAAACCTGACTACTACAATCGCTATGACGACTATAATAGATATAGTTATGAGCAATATAATTATGATAAGAGTTATGGAGATAATTATGACGACTATAATAGATATAGTTATGAGCAATATAAAAAGAGTTTAGGAGATAATTATGCAGTGGAGATAATTATGACGATGATGAATACTATGACTCTGATGACTACTATTACAGTAAAACTTATGATTTTACTGTTAGATTACCGTACTAAAAATCTGTTGATTTCTTCTACATAAATTAATCAATCAATTTTTATATTTTTTTGATAGCCTTAATAGAATAGAAAGTATAATAAAGTAATTTTTAAAAAGCAAAATTTAACAAATATTATTAATCTTTTTTATAATTTATCAAAAGTAATTTTAGAATAATAAAAATAGAGATATCATTTTTCTTTCTATTATTCATTGACCATGCGAATTAATTGGTAGTAGTGGAGGTAGATGAAGATGATGCAGAAGATGCAAGATTTCTTTTGCCTGATACTCCATGAACAATACTTTCTATTCCTATTATCAAAAGATTAACTGCTAACATAAATGTCAGAATAAATAAACCAAAGAAAGGATTTACAAATACCATAAATGATATGCCTATAGACAATATTCCCACTCCTATGAGAAATATTCTTGACCACTTTGAGGTCTGCTTATCAAAAATTCCATGAACTATTCTTGCAACCCCTATAAATAAAAGACCAAGAGCAAGTAAAGTAACCAATAATCCCATTGTAAAGATGGGAAAACCTATAACTATAATTGCTAATGCAATTGCTAAACCACCTAATACAATATTACTAATTCTAGTAGATGATTTTCTAATATATGGCAAGAAACCAATAGATACTCTTTCTATTCCTACCACTAGTAATGTAATTGAAAGAAGAAAAACAAGAAATTCAATACCAAATCCAGGATTTATTATTACTGCAATTGATAGAGCTATAGCAATGATTCCAACTATTATCTGCAAAATTCTAATGCCTTTGGAAACACCCTTTTCAGATGCTGTTTTCATTCTGTGAATGAATTTCATTGTCAAAGCATATTTAAAGGTTACCTATATGTTTCTATATAGTACTAAAATATGAATATAGTGCCTTTTTTGGTAAAATAAATCTAAAAGATATTATTTAAGGATTTTCTTTCTTTTGAATGGTAATTTAATAATACTCAACTTATATTATGTAATATTAATCTATATATTTTTAATCTTTTATAGTATTCAACCAATTAATCAAGTTCCTCTAACTTTTTATAGTATCATTTTTCTAGAAAACTTTATAATTCATTCCCCATCCTTCATTAAATTCCAATATGATTATTCTTATTTCTTAAATTAATTCCTTTTTTATCTATAATCGCTCTTATTTCTGAATGTTTCAGCTAGTTGTAACAAAGAATTTCCATGAATCTTTGTTCTCTTGTCTTGGTTCTATTGTTATGAATAAACTGGAATGTTTTGGAGTATACCTGTAAATTGTACTTGTTTACACCCATGAACTTTCTTATCCATAACTGGTACAGGTTGCTTCTGCATTCACAATTATTCACATGAACAATATCATTTGCGTATTCTTTCTGTGAATGGATTACACTTTTGTGTATGAAGCCATGTTCTTCCAGCTGGTCATATGCTCTATATTCATCTGTAAATACAGTTGAACCATACTCTACTCTGGTACATATAATATCAAGAAGTGACTGTCGTACAGGAACATCAAAATATGTCATTCCGTTCCTTCTTTGATGAATACATGTTATCATTGGATGATCCTTGTAAAATGTTCCTCTGCCTCTCCAAGGCTTTAGCCCTCTTTTCCTGGGTTTTCTTCCTGATTTTACTATCTCATCATGATATGATCTTCCTTTCAATCCTGCCTTTATATAAAATTCATCACCTTCAACATTACCACCGAGTTTAGCAGATGATAATGAGGAAGATGATAACTTTTCCATAACTGTTCTGATAAATCGATAGTATATTGGAATTGGTATAACTACCTCAAGCGATACCTGTCTTATTGAACATCCGGGCCAGAGTACAAAGTATAGATACATTGCCAAAAACCATATCTTCAATGGTGTATGTGAATAATGAAATACAGTACCTGTTTTGTCATTGAACGATCTTTTACAATGCTTGCAAAAGTACTTTTGGTAGGATTGATACTGACCATCCTTCTTTACGTTATTTGACTTACAATGTGGACATAATATGTAGTCTTTCCATCTGGCCTTTCTCAGTAAACTGGTACACCAACTTTCATCAGGAAGAGATGTGGTTAAAGTAAACACATCCTAATTATGTTTTATGCAGCTTTAAGCTTGGCTGAAACATTTGTCAATAAGAGCGTCTATAATTAATTATATAGAACTATTTTTTATCTATATGGCAAGTATTTTTCTATAAGGAAAATATCCTCTAAGTTTTTATAGTATAATGTTTGTTAAATCTTCACAATGAAAAATGTATCACTTGCCCTAACTTTAGTGATTCTTTTAATAAGTTCTGCGATACTTGTATCTATTCCTAGGAACATATTTGCACAACAAGATGAAGATACAGATTATACAATGACAGAAGAACAAATCAAGGCAAAGATAACAGAATTCAAGACAAAGCATCCAAAGTTTGCTGCTATAGTTGAACAAATACCAACTCTTGACCTGAAAGAGACTGTTAAAGCCTACCTTGCTGCTGGAGCTGTACAAAAATGTTAAAATACCATGCTAAAAATCTAGTTGAAGAAAAAGTAACCAATCAAACTAGTAGTTCACCAATGAAAGAAACAATGACAGAAGAAGAAATCCAGACAAAAATAACAGAATTCAAGACAAAGCATCCAAAGTTTGCTGCTATAGTTGAACAAATACCAACTCTTGACCTGAAAGAGACTGTTAAAGCCTACCTTGCTGCTGGAGCTGTACAAAAAATGTTAAAATACCATGCTAAAAATCTAGTTGAAGAAAAAGTAACCAATCAAACTAGTAGTTCACCAATGAAAGAAACAATGACAGAAGAACAAATCCAGGCAAAAATAACAGATTTCAAGGCAAAGCATCCAAAGTTTGCTGCCATAGTTGAAGGTATATCCAACCTAGACTTGAAAGAGACTGTCAAAGGATATCTTGGTGCAGAAGTTTTACAAAAATTGTTAGCATATCATGCTAAAAATCTAGTTGAAGAAAAAGTAGCGGCAGCGACAGGAACACCAAATCAATAATTACTTTTAAAATATCAAATAATTTATTTTTTTACTTTAACTTTAAAATATAATTATCATATTAATGGAAAATAAATTATTTAAAATCATATTTATACAAATCTACATATTCTACTACTTTTTTCAAAAAATTTTTATAAAATAATATTATGTACTTTTGTATAGATACTTTTTAATAGAATAATATTAATAAATTTTTTTTAAATATCTTATCATAAAATAGTTGATTGTTCGAAAATCTTATTTTTTTCATTTTTTTGTTATTGCTATTTATCTTATTTTTTTTATCTCCAGTATATGGTTTTTCTCCTAAATTGAATGCTGAACCACTCACTAATGAGACAGAAAATTACATATACTATAGTCCAAATAATGGTCATAATAACACTCTAAGCTATTTACAAAAAAGTATCAATTTAGATAGAGTTTATGTAACAAGTAATGGTACCCACCTTGAAATAAAATTCTTATTTAATGATTTTTTGGATAGGCTTAAAAACGTATTGTTAGGTAATAGTACTGTTCCACCAAATCTTTTTATTAATCTATATATAGACTCTGATGATGATGAAACAACAGGATTCTTAGGCTATAATTACAGATATTTGTTAACCAGTAACAATTCAAAATCTTATAACAGGGATACCACCAATTTTAATCCTATTAGAAACTTTTCTCAGGGTTCTAGTTCTAGTTCTATACAAAATTCTTTAAACAATAATAATAATATTCTTGAGGGTAAAGAATTAGAAGAAATAATAACAAGAACATTAAATTCTAAAGATATAGTTGAAAAACTTGACTGGGTAATAAGAGGATATGAACTCTTAGACTATGACTTCCAGCCATTGTTCTTTTCCTCCAAACTTAATAAACAATATTTATCAGTTGTTCCAGATGGATTTAAGGTTACTTTAGATCTTGGTCAAATAGGTTATCCTTCAAATTATGCTCTCTTGGTTGAAGTTGGAAGGAAATCAGTGGACTACAAGTTAACCACTGTTTTTGGAAAAATACATATTCCACATCCAGA
>CAWIYT010000014.1:0-8911 GCA_963840085.1 uncultured Nitrososphaerales archaeon | reverse complement strand
TGAATAGATAAGATATCTCATTTATGACACAAGAAGTTTCAGTACCAAAGTGGGTAAGAACAATGCAGATAGGAATAGGAAGTTTAGTAATTATTTTATCAATTTTAGCTGTAGCAATACCAAAAATTGGACCTTTTATGTCTATTGCCTTAATTGCTGTTACGTTATCCCTAGTAGGTATTGAAAATATTTTTACAGGTATTACTGTGCCTTCTTTATCAAAAAAATCTCGCATTATAAGTATTGTATTAGGAACTGCAATTTTGGGTTTTGGTATATTTACTATTTCAAACCCAGAAGCTAGTCTCAAATTTCTAATTTTGATGATAGGACTAGCCCTATTGATCAATGGTATAGTTAGAATATTAGGTAGTAGATCTAATAAAAGTGGTAAAAAAGGAAATCAAATTATTAAATTAGCGACAGGTATAGTTTCTATAGCCTTAGGAATATTCGTTTTGGCAGCTCCAGAAATAGGTTTCATTATATTAGTCATAGCAATAGTGATCGCACTAGTGATTCAAGGAATAGAAATCATAACATCAGGAATTAGAGGGAAAAAATATAGTATTTTCAGAACATGAACTTTAAAAATTTGTTAACTGGTCCCACTTTATAGAAGGGTTTAAATCCCACTGGTCCTACTACTAACATGTGGCTTTATTTAGACACAGTATTATTTATTATATGTAAGGAAAGCCAATTAACGATTCTTGCGTTGAAATTATAACAAAATAAGGACACAATAAAGAATTCTCTCATTATCTAATGTTCAAATATGCCATTAAAACATTCAAGAATTAAAGTATAAATTCAATTATTTTCTAACCATGCAAGGTCTATAAACATTTTTCTTCTACCACTTTCTTCAAAGTCGTTAACCGAAACAAAGCCCCATTTTTTGTAGATTTCAATTATATTATCATCAAAAGCTTGTAAAATTATTATTCTGCATCCTGTGTATTTTGATAGAAATAATGCTTGTTTTATTACCCAATCTCTCATTATCGTTCCGATACTTTTTCCTTTGTATTCTATATGTCTAGCAATATGCCCAACTAAAATTCCAGGTACATAGTCACGTGTAGTTGTTAAATTGGACAATCTCTGATGCTCGAATCTTCCAAGTTGACTCATAGCCAGAGTAATAAAACCTATGATTTTTTTATTGTATATAAATAAGAATATTTTTCCTATGTTCTCATTTTCATCTTTTTGTGCAGTATTTAATAGATAATTAGTCAGTTGATCATTTTCACAACTAAAATCTGAAAAGTTAATCGAGTTTTCTAAAGCTCTTGAAAGAGAATAAACTTGGATATCAGAATGACTTATTGACACTTAACAATTAGATAAAAGTTCTTATTTTGTTGCCATTGGTTATAGAATTTTGCATCATTTTCTTCTGGGTTTCTGTAGCAGGAGTATTTAATTTCTCTAGAAAAGACGCCCATTCTTTTTCTGTCAATAGGTCAGGATGATCCAGTGCCATTCTAATGTATTGATAAATTACATATGATATATAAATTATCATAAACATCTATTATTTCTAGAGATAATTTTTAATCTTTGAGTAATTTTGAATCAATAAAATGATATTTAGACCTTGGTTAAGAGCATTGTAAAGACATTCGTAAGTTATTTGTGTAAACTAAAACTAGTTACTTAGTTTTATTATCTATGAACAACTTCATTCAGAAGCAATCAATCCAAAATAATCACTTTTACTTACATTATATACTACCAAGTTAATTACAAGACTGTTAGAATCCATATAATATTTTTATAAGGGGACCAAAATTTATGTCAAATTTGTTTCACATCCCACTGGCCCCATTGAACTCTAGGTTCCAATCCTATCGTTACTAGAATTCATGAAGAAATAATGATATGAACTAGGAATTAATCTTTACTTTGGTAATATTATTAAAAAAAGTTGCTAACAAAATTCAGAATTAATATTGATTTTTGAAAGTTAATAATGAGGGTTACAAAAAGAAAAACAAAATTAAAGTATTCTGTGGGATTTAAACCCTTCTATAAAGTGGGACCAGCATATTTTGGTTCTGTTCGATAAAGATACATAACAATTTTTATTTTATAATATATAAAATTTATGAATGTTCAAAGTCAATTCATAATAAAAATTATCTTTCACTGAAGAGATCACTGGAACATTCAATCCAATGTAATGAAAGAAATAAGAATTCAGTAAATAAGAAACCATATATTAGTTACAATTAAAAAAATATATCCTTGGTTGTAAAATTTTAACAATTATAGTATTGTTCTAAATTATTTCTTTCCTATGATTATTATACAAAAACTGTATTTTTATCCTATCAAACACAAGTGTAGAACAATGAAATGAATTAAGTGATTTTGCGCTTATTAGAGAATATCGGAAGCTATCTGCTGATTTAATTGCAATAAACATGATATACTATATTTATCATAAAACTATCACAAGGGTAGATTGATAGATATGAACTAAATCCATTATATCTTGTCATAATGATAAGTTCGATTTAATGAGATTAGTTATATACCAATAGAAAAAATCTTGAATCATAGTTTACTTTTACCATTAAATATTAAAAGTCTTAATTACTAATACTTTACTATATCCTTGATATAATTCTTATTAGTATGACTAACTTATATAAAATTAATCAATTTAATCCTCACTGAATAATATAATATAGAATATGGTTAATAAAACAATCAATCAACCCACTATAAAAAAACCACCCATAACCCCGTCTAAACCAAAATCACCATTAGAAAGAGGAGGTAGAGAATATTGATTCCAATAAATGAAGAAAGACTGATTAATGCTATTGAAAAAGTTAGCAAAAATGTAGTTAATATTGCAAGTGTAAGAATGGTAACTGATCAGCTCTTCCGTGTATTCCCAATTGAGGGTGTAGGATCAGGTATCATCATTGATAATCAAGGTCATATTCTTACCAACTACCATGTAGTCGACCATGCCAGAAGATTAAAAATTACCCTACATGATGGTAAAACATTTAATGCTAAAGTAATAGGAACAGATAAACTCACTGACCTTGCAGTATTAGAAATTGAAAATCATGACAATAATGCAATTGACTCCATTCCTTCTGCTGAATTAGGAGATTCTGATAATCTAAAAGTTGGTCAACTTGTTATTGCTGTAGGTAATCCTTTTGGTTTAACTGGAGGACCTACCGTTACAACGGGAATTATTAGTTCGTTAAACAGAAATATTGAATTTGAAGATGGAATATTAGAATTGGTTCAAACAGATGCAGCAATTAATCCTGGGAATTCTGGTGGTCCTCTAGTAAATACTAATGGAGAAGTAATTGCAATCAATACTGCAAAAATTCCTTATGCTCATGGAATAGGATTTGCTGTTCCTGTTAATACAGCAAAAACAATATTACATGAACTAATACAATATGGAAAAGTTAATCGACCATGGTTGGGCATTTCTACTATTAATATAACTAATAGAATAGCAAGATACTATCGATTACCAACAAATGAAGGAGTACTAGTTGTAAAGGTAGAAGAATATAGTCCAGCAGCAGATGCAGGAATAAGACCAGGCGATATTATCGAAGAAATAGATGAAAAGAGGATACAAGAAATAACAGAGCTTTCATCCCGAATTAAAAAGAAGAAGGCTAACGAGAACACTTTATTATCTGTAAATAGGTATGAAAGACGGTTTAATATCTCAGTAACTTTAGAAAATCAACCATAACTTTTTTTATTTTTTTTTAGTAGATATATTTTAATAATTTTATTTACTAACTAATTAGTAAGTTACTGTATTTAAGTACACTTACTAATTTATATGACTAATGAAAATATAGTTAATATGATTTGTATAATAAAAAAGAAAATAAGACTTAAATTGCATTAAAGAAATTTTGAAAGATGGTAAACCAAGAGAATTCAAACAGTGTAAGAAAGAGAAATTTCACTTTTAACATAAAGAAAATAATAATGGTTAATTTTGTGGGCTATAGTTTAAAAAGTCATTATGACTTGAAAAATAGAAATTAGTCAATATATATTATAAGATATATATAATAATCAATTGTTGTTTGAAAATGATGATGAAAATCTAAATTCTATAGATTATGCTTTAAAAGAATTAGATAAAGATATATCAAATATTTTAGTTTACAAAGACGTAAAAAAATTCAATAAGCCAGTTACAATTATTCAAGGCTTAGAGGATAAAGATATGATAAAAATCCTTCTAGGAGAATTGAAAAAAAATATTGGTACTGGAGGAACTTATAAAAATGGAATGATTATTTTACAAGGTAATCATCAAGAATATGTAAAAGGGCTCTGTTAATTTAAGAGATTACCCCCACCTCCTTTGTTAGAACAGGATTGTTCTTTGCTACTATATGGTATTATTATACATTGATACAAAAAGTTCTATCCAGTTACACACATGACTATTATCACAATCTCTTTTACTATTACATGGATAGAGTAAAATCATCAAAAGATTCAGTTCTATCTTTGAAATACTGCATTACCCTTTCAATCAGACTCTGTTCCAGTGGTGAATAATGTATATAGTGTTTCAATCTCAGTATCTTGCATGCTTCTGGATACCAAGTAGCACCATCTGAATAAACACTATGTTTACCATACTTTTTCTATCAATGTTTCTAGAAATTGTCTAGCAACAAGCATATTTCGTGCTCGGGAGATATTAATTCCAAGAATAGATCTATGTACTGGTTCAATACATATTCACAACCAGTAATGTTTGTTGTTCCCGACCTGAATCATTGTCTCTCATCAATTATAAAAGCAGACACTCGTTTACGTTTGTAAATAGTACATGAACCAAATCTTTGAATCCAATTCCAGACAGATACATATAACTTCTTTTTTTCATCTTTAAAAATAGATAACGCTCTAGATGTATTTCTAAAACTCGATCCCAGAAAATACAAATACAAAAAGAATACATTACTATAACAGTGGATGTTCTATTTCTGACAAATAGTAACGACATATATGTTAGAATAGAACATTCACAGCTAAATTGATATCGTTAAGTTAACAGGTCTGTTTTAAGTGAAAGAATACAACAGCTAGAAAGAAAATAATCTTTTCTAATATATCTTAGTTTTGGGTACATAATATATCTATAAATAAATTTCACTTTAATACAAGTCCAATAAAGATCTTAATCGTTAATTAATTTTATAGTAATGTTTTCTTTGGAGATAACAAAGTATAGAACTGTGAAATGTCCTGCTCTTCTAAGAGTATAATGTAAAATTACTAATGAAGGTTAAGAATTAGTAGAATCATTATTAAATATAATTCAATAGATGATAAAATGATATTGATCAACATAAATGATTAAACTTTTTCCAAAGTTTCAATTTCATTATATATAAATTATAAAAATTTGACTGTTATGACGGATTTGACTGTTATGACGGCTCTGTTAATTTAAGCAGCAAAAGCTATAGCTAAGAACATTCTATTTATTATATGAAAATTAGGTTTGAAAGAAATAAAACATCCTCAATTATCGTAATGTATTCTCTGTATCTGTATTTTCTTGGGTTGAGTTTAAGAAATACGTCTAAAGCATTAATACTCTTTAAAGATAAACAAAGAAGTTACGTATCTGTGTGGAATTGGATTCAAAGATTTGGTTCATGCCAAATCTACAAAAGAAAAAGAGTAACAGCCTTCATTATAGATGAAACAATTATTCAAATTGGTAGCCAACAATACTGGTTATGGTTCTGTATTGAACCAATACACAGTTCTGTGCTTGGAATCTACATTTCATTTCTGAAGAAAAAGAAACATATGTTTGTTGCTGAAAAATTCATTAGATCTCTTGTTGAGAATTATGGAAAACATACTGTATATATACTGATGGAGGTACATGGTATGATGAAGCATGCAATGTCTTGAGATTGAAACACTATCTACACTCACCATTTCAGAAAAGCATGATAGAAAGAGTTAACCAGTATTTTAAAGATAGAATCGGGAGTTTTGATGATTATTATCCATGTATGCAAAAAGATGAATGTAACTTATTACATGTATATAATTGGTTACAATTCTTTGTAACTATGTATAATGATACAATATACAAGAATAATTATTTTATTAACGAATTGAATGAAAGAGGTGAATATATCTTAAATTAACAGAGCCGTTATGACAAAATATCAATTACAAGATTAAAGGTCCTTTATCTTGATCTATTATTATTTATTATTTTGTAACTAATCCTACAATGATTGTCAGTGTGATTAGAATAGGAAGGCCAAATTTAATTAATGAACAATATTCTCTGCAATTTTAATTTTGTTGCTGCTGTATAAGTTTGCTTGTTCAATCAATTTTTTCTCATCTATAAACCATGTTACTATAACAGAAAATATTGCAGCAGAAATAGCTTCCATATGTTCCAAAGGCTGAATCAATTATATCTAAAATAGGAATATTATTTCAACAAAGTATATTTTAGTGAATAATTGGTTTAATTTTTAAATTAATGAGTAATATCTTTGATAAATATGACGTTTCAAAACTATCGGATATTGCATTAAATCATGCAATAAGAATTGCAAAAATGTCCAGTATTTCTTCTTCTGATAATACGGAAAATGTTATATTATTTTATGTTACTCCAGAAATACATATTCCATTTACATTTGGAAATACGTTATTTAAATCTAAGAAAACAGGTGAAACTATTGTACTACGTAAATTATAGAAGAATTATACATTGAAATAAAATCAAATGCAATAAAAATATAATATCTAAAAGTTATTATGTGTTATAATGTTGATATCATGATATCATACACTATGAATCAAATAAATCAACAAGAAGAAAAAATTGAACAAAAAGAACAACAACAAATTGTAAATGGTGTCAATATAAGCAAACTCTTTAGAACAGTTGGAGCAATAAAGGAAAAACCTGAAAATGCTAAATTCAATTTCAGAGCAAAAGGCAAATGGATCAATGGCGGACATAATCGAACAACTATTAATGACTTTTACGGAGCATGTCAAACTTTCAAAAGAAGTCAATCATTTGTCTTTGAAAAAGATGAACCACCGGTATTGTTAGAAGATCACGGAGCAAATCCTGTCGAATATGTATTTGCAGCGCTGGATGGTTGCTTGATTACAAGTCTTATTTATCATGGAGCAGCACAGGGAATAAAAATAGACGAAGTGGAAACATCATTTTCTGGAGACTTGAATTTACATGGCTTTCTTGGATTGGATGAAAATATAAGAAATGGCTATGAAAAGATCAAAGTGACATTTAAGATCAAGCTGATGCATCAAAAGAAAAACTACAAGAGTTGGTACAACTTGCCACAAAAGAGATCACCAGTATTTGATATTGTTTCACATCCGACTCCAGTAGAAGTCAGTTTGGAAGAAGAGAACAATGTACAATAGTTATCCACTGCTTATCATTCTTATTTTTATAATTTATATAATAAATTAGATTCTAGTTTATCAACTAGAAATCAAAAATTGAAACAAAATCTGGAGATTGGCATAGTATATCTATTTGATTAAACCATAAGATAGTTATATTATTATTTATATATTTTAGTAACGAATATTAAGCTACAATGACAAATAATGGAAATAGAAAAAGTAGCATTGATGATGATAATTTAGATTATGCTGCTTCTCCTATTTTACTTACACAATATAGTTCTGAGGCATCACAATTAATTAAATCATTTACAAAATATATTCCATTTGTTGTAATAATTCTAATTCTAATTGCAGCTATGACAACTTTTGATTTGGTTAGAGAGTTAGGTTTTACCAATGTGTTAGCTGACGAAACAATTGATGCACTGATAATTGTTGTATCCATATTTCTTATTTTATTTATTATTTTTACATTACGTCCTGTATTGAGATCGGAAAAAATATTGAATAAATGGTCAAATCTATTTGAAAACAATGCAATTAGAACTGGTATACTACTTACAATCAACAATAAGAGTAAAGAAGAAATTTTGAATGCGCTATCTGAAACTATTGAACAGATAGATATACCATTACAACATTATCTTTCAAAATCAAACCATAATGAATTTTATGATATTAGTATTGACGATACTACTACTAATACCACTTTTGATATCTTAATTGATAAGGCAACAATCAAACCGAACATAGATTTAGATTCAGATTCTTTAAGAAATACTATTCAAGACTATGGAAGTATTTTAGTTAAAATAGCAGAGAATGCTATTGATAAAAATACTACTCAAAATTTTTTAGAATCATTGCAAAAATATAAGAAGAATGGTAACAAAATAGGATTAGCCATGTTAATAGGAGAAAGCATAGACAAGAAAGTTATAGTCTAGTCAATAAAACTAAAGATAAAACAATTAGTGAAAATCTAATTTTAATAGAAAAGCCTAATTATATAGATTCTGACTTAAATCTAAACAATATATTAACTTAAACTATCCTATCTTTTCATCCTACTATATCTTTTCATCATCATTATCATTAATATCTCTAACAAAAGATAAAAAATCCTTAATCCATTTTAAATAAGCCTCAAACCCTTTTTCTGTAACAAGATATGCTTTTGAACTAGATGTATCAATTAATTTAATATATCCATTTTCTTCCAATCTATTCAATAAGAGAGAAATTCTATCTGGACGCTGTTGTCTGATTGCATTAATTTTTGTCATTATATGATATTTACTTATCGGTGTTTTTGTTGAATATAAGCAAAGATATTCTAATATGGATAACATAGTATATTCTGAAGAAAATCTCTTTGCTTTGTCAACCATTATATTTAATTTTCTAGGGTAAATAAGCCATTGTATAAAATAGAAGGCTACGT
>CAWIYT010000013.1:0-6120 GCA_963840085.1 uncultured Nitrososphaerales archaeon | reverse complement strand
AAATTTGATAAAGATGATAGAAAAGATAATAATCGAACAGGAACTCAAGGTCCGCCAGGCCCAGCAGGTCCACCAGAAGCAAACGGGAGCAACAGGTCCTGAAAGAGATAAAGGAGATACAGGTAAAATAGGTCCTAATGGCACACAATGTCCACCAGGAATTATCGATTGGTAAACGTACGTTAATATTTACTCAGTTGAAGCAGAAGAGAACGGAACGGGACACATCGATTCAAGCATTCGCAAGATGTGATAATGGCTATATCCCTTTGTCAGGAGGTTATAGTGTTTTCATTTTTGGTTCTGTAGGGAGACATAGAGCATTTAATTAATGAACCAGATTTGCCTGATATTTTTAACAACCCACTCAGATGGTTTGTACACAAGCAGAGATAATGTGCATTATTACAAGAGAAGGTAGAATAAAAGAATCGTTGATTTTTAGGTGGGAAAATTATGTATTACATTTATGAATATGAAGGTCAAATTCAGTCTTGGAACCAAAAGTGTTTTTACATTTTGAACATCGAATACAAGTTGTAGACTCATTATCTACTATATTTAACTTATCAGAATAATGATTTCCTAAATGCAAACCTTTAGTACTTTTTAACTTTTTAGGTTTTGAATCAAACGTATCGTTTTGTTCATTACTTATATTATCATCATTACTCATTATAAGGTAGTTTTTAAGGTGTTTTTTAATCCTTATATAGCTTATGGAAAGCGTTGGGACAATTTAATGAATTAAATAAGCAAAATAACAGAGAATTTGATTTAAAGAACTCATTAGAAAATAAGAGTAATTCACTGATTACTATTAGTGGAAAAATAGTTATTCCTTTATTGTTTGCTTTTGGTATTTTTGTCATTGAGAAAATTGATAGAAATTATTCTTTATTTATTGTAGCTGTAGGACTACTAAGTTTAATTATAATTTTAAATGTCATAGCTATTATTTTTGCAGTTTTGTTGTTAAAATAAGAAATTATGAATATCCTTTTCTACATTTTAATTTTTATGATGATACTAATAAAATTAATGTAAATGCAATAAAAGAATATACTGATTCTGAACCAGATAAATTTAATGAATTGTTAATTGAGGAATACCTTAGTTGTAATAAGTTTAATTATGAAATAAACCAAAAAAAGGCAAACTACATAAAAATTGGTCAATTGATATTTACAATTAGTTTAGTTTTAGTACCAATTTTGATAATAATATTATTTTCTTTTCCACTCCTAATTAAATTCTCAAAGATAATAATTTTTTCCATTTCGTCTTTTCCATCAATATTTATGTCTACTTTTTCCGCTGGAGTCTTACCTTGAAATGCTTGATGAGGTTTTATGAAATTATAGTAAATTCTTGACATTCTGCAATTGCACTTTTATGAATTAGGTTTTAAAAGTTAGAATTGATTATTTGGATATTAATAATGAGCAATATAAAATTAATATATTATCATTATAAAGGAGAAAAAAAGAAAAAATAAAGGAGGGATTGTAATACGGCTTATTGCAATTATGGAAAGATTTTTATCCAAAATTTAAGAGCGACCATATCTGATATATATGACGTTTTATAAAGTAAAATAATGGATAAAAATCAGGTCATATCAGACAAGCCACCTACAGATGCAGAAAGGACTGAACTAATCATGGTTAGAGTGACCCCATCTGAGAAAGAATTCTTTGAAACGTTAACAACTATATTGTCAGAACTTGATATTGATGGAAAAGGTACTAAAGTAATAAAGAATAATTCACTATCAGATTTTGTACGTATGAGTCTATCAGTAGTATCTAATTCTTATTTGTATAATATTTTCCCAGACTCTCGTGTGATGAGTAGACTTGTGAGTAAGAAGGCAAAAGAATGAATTTATGGCTTTTCTTGTACAAAATACATGAATATTTCTATGAATTCTCATCTTAATATTCCAAAAAATATTTAAAATATTAAGTTCTAATAATAAAATCTAAAGGACATTGTGACAGAAACTGACTGCTTTGAAGTGGGAACCCGACTAAGGACATTTACTCTTAAGGTTTATAAAAATGAATAATAAGAACAATGAATTCTCTAATTATTACTATACCTTTTATATATTAAAACTACAAACAAAGGAGTTTCCCACACAATTCCAGAGCTTAATATCCAAGAACTTTCACATTAAAGCACCATGATAAATTTATTAATGAAATAAAAAATTTTTATAAAATGTGAAAATTTATTTAATGTATAATTTATTGGAAAGAATAAAAAATTAGTATTTACTCTAACATTTTTCCAGCATATATTATTGAAAAAAATAACAATATGATAAGGGAAATTCCAGAAAAAGGACCAATAAATCATTACCACTAAATCTCTTTTATCTAATATGTTTATATCTACTATTATTCGCAGTTCAAATAAAATGATCTTCCCCTCCTCACTCATTATTATTAATATGGGAAATAGAAGCCTACAGAAATAGTGGGAAATATACTGGACGTTGAAATGAAAAAACATCCAAAACAAAAATAATGTACACAGCTTTTCTAAGTTATGGGCAATTAAAAGAGACCTTTCGATATCGATAGAAAACAATCTAATAGAATATGTGGATGGGGAAAAAATAAATTCAAGACTACAGAAAAAGGATCAAACTTTCTCAAAATGCATAACCAAATTGAAGAATTATTACAAAGTTACTGACAATTAAAAATGACTAATTAATTAAAAGTTTTTTTGATAGAGATTAAGATATATACGTATAACTCTTTATAGTAGTTCTATTTTTGTATCAATTTAAAATTAAGCTTCTAACAATGCATGTTCAATCATAATATTATTTGTTTATTAAATTTAATACTACATAAATTGTATTTGTAATGCTATATGGTAACTCAGATAATTGATATAACTACCTGGGAGAATGGGTATTATTTACCTTGCATGGACATTCTCCAGATAATATATCTGTGAGCGGATTTAACTCCACAATAACATTTGGAATTTATTTATTATTTAATAGCTATTTTTTATTTATAATCTCAATACAGAAAAATGTTGTACTTTTTATCTATTCGATAAAATATAATAATAATACGAGTAATCTCATTTCTATTTCTTAGAGAATATCAAAATAGAATGGATAATAGCAATCTATAATAAATAAATTCCAAACGTTATTGTGGAGTTAAATCCGCTTACAGATATATTATCTGGAGAATGTCCATGCAAGGTAAATAATACCCATTCTCCCAGGTAGTTACATTAATCATCTAGTTACCATATAGCATTACAAATACAATTTACGTATTACTAAATTTAATAAACAAATAATATTATGATTGAACATGCATTGTTAGAAGCTTAATTTTAAATTGATACAAAAATAGAACTACTATAAAGAGTTATACGTATATATCTTAATCTCTATCAAAAAGTCCTTAAATTAATTAGTCATTTTTGATTGTAGTAACTGTGGTAACAATTCTTCCAATTTCATTATGCATTTTAAGATAGTTTAATCCTTTTTCTGTAGTCTTGAATTTATTAGTCCCCATCCAGATATTCTATTAGGTTATTTTCTATCAAAATAGAAAGGTATTCTTTTAATTGCCCATAACTTAAAAAAGCATATGTACATAATTTTTGTCTTGGATATTCCTCCATTTGCAGCGTCCAGTATATTTCCCACTATTTCTGTCCGACTCCTATTTCCCATATTATTAGATAATAATGATGAAAAGATATATTTGAACTACGAATAATAGTAGAGTAACATATTAGATAAAAGAGATTAGGGAATGATTATTGGCCCTTTCAATCCTTTATCATATTATTCAATAATATGCTGAAAAATGTTAGATTACTAAATGCTAATTATCTTTTAATAAATATGCATTAAATTAATTTTCACATATAGAAGTTTTTCATTCATTAATAAAATCATAACCTAATGTGAAAGTCTTGGATATTAAGCTCTGGAATGTGTGAAACTCCTTGTTTGTAGAATATAAAAGGTATAGTAATAATTAGAGAATCATTGTTCTTATTATTCATTATAAACCTTAAGAGTAAATGTCCTTAGTCGGGTTCAGCTTCAAACAGTAGGGTTCTATTACATATGTATTTAGCTTTTATTATTAGAAACTTAAATTTTAAATATTTTTTGGAATATTAAGATGAGAATTCATTAGAAATATTCATGTATTTTGTACGAAAAGACGATAAACTCGTTCTTTGCCTTCTTACTCATAAGTCTACTCATCACACGAGAGTCTTGGAAAATATTATACATATAAGAATTAGATACTACTGATAGACTCATACGTACAAAATCTGATAGTGAATTATTCTTTATTACTTTAGTACCTTTTCCATCAACATCAAGTTCTGACAATATAGATGTTAACGTTTCAAAGAATTCTTTCTCAGATGGGGTCACTCTAACCATGATTAGTTCGGTCCTTTCTGCATCCGTAGGTGGTTTGTCTGATATGACCGGATTTTTATCCATTATTTTACTTTATAAAATGTCATATATATCAGATATGGTCGCTCTTAAATTTTGGATAAAAATCTTTCCATAATTGCAAAAAGCCGTATTACAATCCCTCCTGGTTCCTTATTTTTTCCTTTTTTCTCCTTTATAATGATAATATATTAATTTTATATTGCTCATTCTTAATATACAAATAATCAATTCTAACTTTTAAAACCTAATTCATAAAAGTGCAATTGCAGAATGTCAAAGAATCTATTATAATTTCATAAAACCTCATCAAGCGTTAGAAGGAAAGACTCCAGCAGAAAAAATAGAAATAAATATTGATGGAAAAGACAAATGGAAAAAATTATTATCTTAGAGAATTTAATTGAGGTGGAAAAGAAAATAATATTATTATCAAAATTGGTACTAAAACTAAACTAATTGTAAATATCAATTGACCAATTTTTATGTAGTTTGCCTTTTTTTGGTTTATTTCATAATTAAGCTTATTACAACTAAGGTATTCCTCAATTAACAATTCATTAAATTTATCTGGTTCAGAATCAGTATATTCTTTTATTGCATTTACATTAATTTTATTAGTATCATCATAAAAATTAAAATGTAGAAAAGGATATTCATAATTTCTTATTTTAGCAGACAAAACTGCAAAAAATAATAGCTATGACATTTAAAATTATAATTAAACTTAGTAGTCCTACAGCTACAATAAATAAAGAATAATTTCTATCAATTTTCTCAATGACAAAAATACCAAAAGCAAACAATAAAGGAATAACTATTCCACTAATAGTAATGAGTGAATTACTCTTATTTTCTAATGAGTTCTTTAAATCAAATTCTCTGTTATTTTGCTTATTTAATTCATTTAAGAATATACCAACGCTTTCCATAAGTATATAAGCGTTAAAAATCACCCTAAAAACTACCCTATAATGAGTAATGATGATAATATAAGTAATGAACAAAACGATACGTTTGATTCAAAACCTAAAAAGTTAAAAAGTACTAAAGGTTTGCATTTAGGAAATCATTATTCTGATAAGTTAAATATAGTAGATAATGAGTCTACAACTTGTATTCGATGTTCAAAATGTAAAAACACTTTTGTTTCCAAGACTGAATTTGACCTTCATATTCATAAATGTAATACATAATTTTCCCACCTAAAAATCAACGATTCTTTTATTCTACCTTCTCTTGTAATAATGCACATTATCTCTGCTTGTGTACAAACCATCTGAGTGGGTTGTTAAAAATATCAGGCAAATCTGGTTCATTAATTAATGCACTATATTAGACCTACAGAACCAAAAATGAAAACACTATAACCTCCTGACAAAGGGATATCGCCCGTATCACATCTTGCGAATGCTTGAATCGATGTGTCCGTTCCGTTCTCTTCTGCTTCAACTGAGTAAATATTAGTACCATTTACCAATTGAGTAATTCCTGGTGGACATTGTGTGCCATTAGGACCTATCTTACCTGTATCTCCTTTATCTCCTTTAGGACCTGTTGCTCCCGTTGCTCCTGGTGGACCTGCTGGGCCTGGCGGACCTTGAGTTCCTGTTCGATTATTATCTTTTCTATCATCTTTATCAAATTTA
>CAWIYT010000012.1:0-3817 GCA_963840085.1 uncultured Nitrososphaerales archaeon | reverse complement strand
TATAAAGCAGATAATTGAATTGATTTAATAATTTAGCTTTGATATAATATTACAAAAAACAAGGAGGATACAAATGTTTGAAAAAGATAGTTATGAAGAAGATGTAAAGTTATTTGAAAAAGTGCTTTCTACACAAGCAGATGAATTATTATCTAATGAAAACTTAGCTGTCGCTTATATTGGTAGGGCAACATGCCCATTCTGCCGTAAATTTGCCAGAAAATTAAGTGGCTTGAGTAATAAAATCAACACAATTATTTACTATGTGGATAGTGCTGATTTTTCAGATAATTTACTTAACTCATTTAGAGAAAAATATAATATTGTAACTGTACCAGGATTTATTGTTAGTAAAAATAGAGAAATAGAGGTTCGTTGCGATTCTTCAATTACAGAGGACGAAATATTAGATCTGTTAAAATAAATAATAACTAATACAATTACTCTAAACTAAAGATACGCTAATTATAATAATACAAAAAGCGTGATAGTATTTTTCATTAACATATCTTCCAAAATTCTTCCCCATCATAATTAATACCATCTATTTCTTTATAGACATAGCACCCATTAAACTATTTGTTATAATCACTTCATCTGATTCTTTTAATTCTTCTAAAGTAATACTTCTTTCTTGAACTTTAAATTCTTCCATAATTCTTTTTCTTATTATTCCATCTAATAATCCATCTTCCACCTTAGGAGTAAAGATTTCTTTATTTTTCACAATAAATATATTTGCACAACTTGTTTCTGTAACATATCCATTTTCATTTAAAAATATAACATCATCATATCCTATTTTCTTAGCATTTTCTTTTTCAATTAAATTTTCTATATAACAAGTAGATTTAATATAAGAAAGCCTTGAAGTGCTATTTCTTCTTACTTTTGAAATAGTTAACTTCATTCCTCTATTATAATCTTCTTCTTTATAAGGAATATCTCTTTGAGTAATTATAATATTTAATGGAGTAACAGTTATCTTAACTCCTTTATTTTTAATACTAGCTTATCTAAATATTCTCTTAATTTATTTTCTTCTAAAGGTAATAATCCTATTTCTACCATAGATGTTTTAAGTCTTTCTAAATGTTCATTTAAAAATACTGGACTATCTTTCCAAAGAATTGTTTCAAAAACACCTCTTCCAAAAAATAATCCTTCATCCATAAAATTTTATCTTCTCCATAAATTATCTTTCTCATTACAATACCCCCATTAAAGCCTTAGCTTTATCTATTGTTTCAAACCATTCTTCTTCTTCAATAGATTCCCAAGTGATTCCTCCTCCAACTCCTAAATATGCCTTATTATCTTTTTTAACAATAGTTCTAATCACTATATTAAAATCACTATTTCCTCTTAAATCAAAATATCCTATTGAACCAGTATAAATATTTCTTTTTAATTTTTCAAGTTCTTCTATTATTTCCATTGCTCTTATTTTAGGTGCTCCTGTAATAGAACCCCCTGGAAAACATTCTCTTATACATTTTACAGAAGATACATTTTCTTTTAATTCTCCTTCTATTGTTGCTACAAGATGAAATACAGTTTCATATTCTTCTAATTTAAATAACTCTGTAACCTTTACTGAATTAGGCTTACAAACTTTACTTAAATCATTTCTTTCTAAATCTACAATCATTAAAAGTTCTGATTTATCTTTTTCTGAATTAATTAATTCATTTTTATTTCTTTCATCCTCTTCTGGATTTTTCCCTCTAGGTCTAGTTCCTTTAATTGGTCTAGTTTGAACTAATCCATCAGTAATTGATAAAAATCTTTCTGGTGAAGAACTAATAATTTGAAACTCTTTAAAATTCATATATGCTGAAAATGGTGCTTTATTAATATTTCTTAATTTTTCATATATTTTAAAGGATCTTCATTATTATTACACCATATTCTTCTTGTCATATTTGCTATATATACATCACCATTTCTAATATAATCTTTAAGGCTAGATATTGATTTTTCATATTCCTCTTTATTAAAATTAGAAAAGAATTTATTATTTGAAGTTTCCACTTTTATTTCTGACTTTTCATTCTCTTCATTATAATCCTTTAAACACATTTCTATCTTTGATATAGCTCTTTTCAGCTTCTTCAATTTGTCCTACTGCTGTTATGTAAGTTTTCTTATTATGCAAATCAAATATAATTATATTATCAAAGAAAATAAATATGCTATCTGGAATACTAAAATCCTCCTCAGAATTATCTGGCAAGTCTTCTATTATCCTTCCTATATCATAAGAAAAATATCCAATAGCACCACTTATAAATGGAATATCATTTTCAAAATTAATTTTATATTCTTCTAGAAGTTTTTCTAATTTTTCAAATGGATCAACATCTTTATATTCTTCATTATCAATTAATACATTTCTTCCTTTAGAAATAAATTTTCTATATGGATTTAATCCAATAAAAGAATATTTTGATAATAATTTATCTTCTTTTGAACTATCTAAAAAAATACTATCTATTTGATTTTCAAAAAGACTATATGTATAAAATGGATCATAATATGTAGCTAATTCTTTTATCTGAAAGTTAATCATTTTTAAACCTCTTACATTCTATAATAAAATTTTCTAAAATCTTATGTCCTTCTTCTGTTAGTTCTGCTTCTGGATGAAATTGAACTCCATATATAGGCAGTTTCTTATGCTTAATTCCCATAATTACATTATCTAAAGATTCTGCTGTAATTTCTAATTCTTTAGGAAGAGTCTCTTTATCCACAATTAAAGAGTGATATCTAGTAACTTTAACAGGACTTTTCACATTATGAAATAAACCATTATTATTATGTATTACTTCACTTATTTTCCCATGCATTGGTTTTTCACCTTTTATAATTTCACTGCCAAAATAATGTCCTATACATTGATGCCCTAAGCATATTCCAAGTATAGGTATCTTTCCTTTAAATTTATCAATTATATCTAAACTTAACCCTGCTTCTTTAGGATTTTTAGGACCAGGTGAAATAATTATGCCTAAATATTTATTCACATCTATAATATTCATATTTATCTTATCATTTCTAACTACTTCTACCTGTTCCCCAATTTCCTCAAAATATCTAACAAGATTATATACAAATGAATCATAATTATCTATCATTAGTAACATTTAATCATTCCTTTAACTTTATACTTACGAACCTTAATATGAAGTACTCTTTCATATCATAACATTCATATTAACATAAATATTATATAAAAAATAGATTTCTTAATTATGATATCATAATTTAAGAAATCTATCTTTTATACTTTTGCCAACATTTCACATCTTAAATTTATAGTAATTAAATGCATAGATACATTATGAATAAGCTTTTTCCTTATATACTTCTAATTTTTCTTTATATTTTCCTGATAAATAATAGCCCATACTGCAAAGAGTAGAAAACACACAAGTAACTAAAATTGCATACCATATTCCTTTAATTCCCAGGTTGGTTTGTGACATAAAATCAGATAATGGTATTCTTAAGCCTAATAAAGTTACTGCTGATATTATCATAGTTATTATTGTTTTTCCTGAACCATTTATTATTCCATTAGTCACAAAGCTTATACTAAACATTAAATAACCAATAGCATTAATCCTTAAATATGAAGATCCTATATCTAAAATTTCTGCATCCCTTGCAAACACCATAAGAATTTCTTTTGGAAAAAGTTCAATTAATACTGCTACAACTGCAATTGTACTAAAAAGTATCATTACTCCCCATTTAAATACTTCTGCAACTCTTTCTAATTTATTAGCACCAATATTTTGACCTGTTATGC
>CAWIYT010000011.1:0-21667 GCA_963840085.1 uncultured Nitrososphaerales archaeon | reverse complement strand
CCGGTGTTTTTTTAATATAGCTGTCAATTAATTTTAATTTATAAAGTTTATTTACAACGATTTTTGCATGTCTATAATTTTTAGTATTTATTATTATTTTCGTGCCCAACATCATCTGGCATCTTTCTGTCTGGTTCTATGTCATATGGTGAAGTATGTGGATAATAAACAAAAAAATTCATATATTGGTTTTGTATTTCATTTAATTTGATATTTTTATATCTTACGAATAATATTTTGAAAATAATTAAAATCTCTGTAACTTTGATAAAAATAGGGATCCAAATTAATTCTATTGTTCCTTATTATCTATATAAATTCTATGACTATTATAATATATGAAAGATTCGAAATCTTCAAAAAGGTTAGAGTATAGGAAAATACAAGGTATAGTTGGAGATCAGTCATTTTCCTATAGTGCTTCCTAAAGCATATGCAATAGATCTAGGGATACAAAAAGGCGATTTCGTAAAAGTAATACAAGAAGGACAAAAAATTATCGTAGAGAAAGCCAACGATAACACGGAGTGATAGCAATAATGATTTCAGCTGAATGCATCAAAAGACATCATTAGACATACTGACGATAAAAATATAGAAAAGCAAGATATGAAGAGTATTCATTTCGAACAAGAGCAATATAATTATAATTATAAAAATAACCCGGATCTGGATACCAAAATTTCAAGACTTAAAGAAACTATTGATAATCTAAATCTGAATAGTAAAAAAATAAAGGAACTACTATTGGAAATAGCAAAGAAAATGGAAGAGTTAAGAATATTCAATACTGACGAAATATCCATAAAGATAAAAGAGTTTTTACATGACGAAATAAAGCAAAAAAAGATTTCTGAAAGATGGATCGAGAAATGTCTTCCAAGAAAATATGTTAGAAGGTATGAAAAGAAAAGCGAAGTTTATTCGGTTTCAAGAACGAATAGACAAGGTAAATCTTTACTTCAAATGAACAAACCAAATGATATAGGATATCAACACACTGAAGAAAGTTACAATAGCAAGCAAAGAAATAACTATGCAAAGTCATTCGGTCTAGAGTCTAATGGCTGTAGCCTTTGTAAAGACTTAATAGCTGAAAATAAAGAGCTCAGAGAAATTGTTGAGAAAAACCTGACATTTTTCTCAGCTGAGAGGTTAAAGAATGGAATTAAAGTATCAAAGGAGATGGCTGAGGAGATTACAGTTCAGAAAAATAAATGTAAACAATCTTTATATATAATATTTGATTTAGAGGGTAACATAATAAATATAAAAGCTGATATTGACATAGACAATGAATCTAATAGAATATCAAATATTCCTATACACTAAAATAATGACTTCTTAAATGACAATTACATTTAACATAAGTTACTATTATTGTGAGGTGAAGATATTATTTGAATGATTTAGATTCTGCGATGCTAAAACATATGAAAAAAATTGTATGTGAAGAGCATAAACCTTTTAGCTATATTAATTTTTTATACTTTAAAGTTGATGAAAAAGCATATAGTCCAAAATATGGAACTATTAGAAACAAATTTTCTAAATTTTTAAAACAAAAGACGATAGAATTATGTTATAGAAGCAAAATTGCTTTTTATACTTTACCAGGAATTAAGTTCGGAAAAGATAAACTAATGACAGAATACCACACGGAGGACCCTACAGCTGTCCATATTCTTACTCCAAAACCATCCTATTTACAAAATTCTAGAGACAGCTTATTGGGATAAACAAGCCATACATAATCTACATATTGTATTTAAAGTAAAAGATCTTTATGCATTACTTTTTAATAATCAATTACTAAAACAAACAATACACCCTAAAAATAAATCTATCAAGTTTAAAACTTACTTTTTTGAAAGATGTACAGTTATAGTAAATATCTATACTACAGATACAGTTAAGGTCATAATAGGCTGTACCGAAAATCCTATTACATTAGATTATAATGGAATACTCCATTTTACCAGCATATTAACTCGAATAGAGGAAAGGTTACTACATGATATTGAATCATACTACGAAACTCGAATACTTGCACTACCATCATTCAAAGAATGGAAAATCGTATTGTGGCATATTGGTCGTGATTCACTTACAGAATATTCCAAAGAAATGTTTCATTGTAAGTGGGACTTGGTGGAAAAAATAGCTATGAGAATATACTCTAAAAAGGTTCATAATCATAATATAATACGTGCAGAGTTACAATTTAATCCTGATATATCGGTAAAAGAGCTAATAATTATGCGTATAATTCTTAATTCATCTACAGAAAATACATGAGCTTATTTGACTGTCTATATCCTTACTATCTAATCCCCCAGTTAGAAAAATCAGTTACATCTTTTCCCAATTGCTTTTCCAATTTCTGAATTCTTCTAGCATACATTTCCAGTTTATCATCTTCATTCTTTACTTTTGCAATTGTAAATCCTAGCCAGCATTTGTTGAGGGCTCCACAAGTTTGATTTTCATAATAATCTGATGATAATAAGTCATAATACTTTTGCCCTTGTTTCTCATACTTGAAAGGATTCCATCCAGTTCGTTTGACCCACTTATCATAATTATATCTATATTTGTGATATCTCATATTGTAATTAATAGTTACAAATTCTTTAAAAGTTTTTTTTATTTTTGATAATAGCTAGCTGTGTATATATATTCATCATAATAAATATTATTTTTATAAACTTTTGCAAATTTGATTTTGGATTAAAGTATAATTTGAAATAATACGTCATAAGAAAAGTGACATTAAAGATTATATATTTTAATTATCTAATAAATTTCTTTTAATTATGATTATAACTGATTTGAGCCAATAATTATATTAAATCAAGAATAGAGTCAAAAAAAATTTAATAGTTACCAGAGTTCCGCATTCTGGAAAAACTATTGCAATAAATTCTTTAATCCAAAACATCAAACAGCAACTCCTGATAGTCACTCAATTTCGTCTTTAGAATAAATTAAAAATCCCCTGGCAAAAGTAGCACAATTTAATTACAAGTCATATTTTTAATAATAATTTAATAATCAGAGGTTATGAATGATAAACGATTAATTATAGTTCTAATATTGTCTATTCTTCATTTGAAAGTTCTGATCTGTCATAATAGTTAGAACAATAGCTAGAATATATTACTGCCAAATTATTTTTGGTTTTTATTAAGTAAATTTATTAGATTAATTCCTGTAAAATCAATATCTTGATATGCAGGTTTTCCATCCCAGGTCTTTTGCCTTTTCATATACTCTATTTCTAATCTTTCAGATTTCTCAATATGCTTTTTCTCTCTCGCTTCCACTTCTTTTGGTCTCAATGAAAGAATTTCTTCTGTTTTCTGATCCATTTTCTCTGCTTCTAGGTAAAGTCTGGCATAGCTCATTTCTACTTTTTTCATATCTTTATCATTTTGAATATTGTAATAGAACCATTCTCCTTTTTTTGATTTCAATGGAAATAGATTAATTTCTTTATTATCTGACCATTTCCTAAATCTTAAAATACTATTTTTTGTTTTTTTGATTGTTGGAATAATAACATGATTAAAAGTTTCTGGATCATTCGGTTCTACAAGCATCTGATTAATCGTTACTAAGTTTGGATATAATATTAATGCAAGTTCTTTAATTGAAAGTCCTTTTTCTCCTTCTTCTCTGTCAAAATATTTCTTTCTATTAATAAATATATAATTTATTTTTTGAAGTATTGTTTTATTTGGAGAGTAATCGTTCTTTTCTAGCATCTGTTTAATTTCTTCAATCTTTTCAATACGTAATGGTGAAGATAATCTGACCATATATTATTATAGTATCTATGGTAACTTATTAATATTCGTTATGTTCCAAATAATTTTTTATTTAGTTTAATTATGTTCATAGACTTCTATCAATAGTTATACACTTTCATAATGACTTGGATCATTATATGATTTTATTGAAAGAGAAATAGTAACAAAATTTAATAAATTCTATGATATTCCTAAAATATTTACATAGTCTTATTCCAAAATGCTAAACATTTGAGAGATTTATTTAATATATCATCTATAGATTCCTTATGCTAAAAAATATTCCAAGAATGGTTGGATAATAATACATTCGAAATAAATATTACATAATATTAGATCACACGAAATTTATCTGGTATCGATCTTGAAAATCAATATAGGTTAACCTCTGTTAGAGATTTTGATTTATTTTGTGTTAGAGAAGGAATAATAGATTTTTTATTGACTTCAGTCAGAATAAGTTGTTTATTCATTCATCATCTTTTGGTTCATTACTTTAGCAAATTCTTGAAATGTTGCTAATCCTTTATTTTCTAAGATCTCTATTATAGAATCGATCATAGCTTGATGTATGTCTATGAAATCCTTAATTCCATGACCATGTGCAAGGCTATGTATATCTGGATATAATCCATGCTCTGCAATATAGTTTCGAATTATATTACAGAGTATTTCAGCATCTGATTCTTTATTTAGTTTAAACTGTTGATCTATTATATTCCAAACTTCTACAGGTAAGTCTATATTCACTGACTTGTTTACCATTACAATTAGTATTTGTTATTGTAGTGTTTATATTATTTTTTAATAAATTTCTTTTAACTAATTTTAGAATATCGTTAAACGAAAATAGAAAACCAAATCTTAATTATATAGAATTCTCATCCTTATTAAATTTAAATTCAGATAAGCTAAAGAATAAAGTGTAAAATGTGGAATATTTTATGATAAGACTAACCATTTATTTAATTCATCCTATTATCAAATTAAAGACAATCTCTCAAAATTATAAAAATTATTATCAAAGTTATTTTTTATATTTTGTAAACATTTCCTAAAGATTTAATCTTTACGATAACAATTTCAAATCAGTGATCATCTTAGAATTTTCTAATTTACCTCTTCGGCCTTCAAAATCTGCATCTTTTAATATCCCGATACATAAACTATAAGCACTGTTATGTGTCTCAAGATAGAAATATGCTATCTCCATGCTAACTTTTATGTTTATAGGTAGAAATTCATAAATAGCGAAGGAATTCTTTTCTATTTCCTCTAATTCATATTCAAATAACTTATTTTTTTTATCATATAGAATAGCTTTTTTAATTTTAGTATCCAGTTTTAATATAAGATTATTATTTTTTCGACAATTTTTGAAGTATTTTTATTAAGCCATTTGATTTTAAATTTTGTTTTTAAATAATCTATAAATGCTTGTGAACCTTCAGACCTATGATATTCCATATCTGAATCAATTAGATTCTTAATTGTTGCAATATAATCTGAACGACCTCTATCTTTTTTTATCTGTGGAAGCCTTATCAATAAACCTTCTGTTCTAGAACAACATGCATTTAAGAATTCAAAAATATGTTCTAAAATAACATCAGAGTTTATTTCCGTAACCGTTTTTTTGATAAATAGATATAAAAAATATTCAAATAATCCATCATTTGGATAATTATGAATTAATTTTGCAATATTAATTGAATTAATTTTATGAGTCAAAAATATAAAATAAATTCCGAAAGATGATAACTGGTAATAAATAGCTCCATGTTTTGTTGGACTATTGTTAGAAACTTCCTTTAGTATTCCAACCTCATGAAGTTTTTTTACCCTCTTATGCACATTTTTATAAGAAATTTTCTTTTGTTTGTTTAGTTCTTTATAACATTGATAATATTAAGCAAAATCATCCTCTTGGGATTCTATCTTCCTTCCTTGAAAATGAAAAAATGAAAGAGCAATCAGCCAATTATAAAGAATCGAATTTTGTAGGATATGCAATAAAAGTAACATATGATACAGTAACTGTCATTACTTCTGAGCCATTTAAACTCGCAGTAGGAGGAGTTTCTCGAAATTCTCTTCTTGTTATGGTGCCAATCAATATTGAAAGTACAACTCCTCATTTTACTCTTTTACGAGTAATTCAATCTGCACCAACCCCATTAGACCAATATCAACAAGAAACCTATTTTGCACTTCATAAAAACTCAATGCCTGTATTAGATCCTTTTACAAATAGTGATCTTCAATGGGGGGGCTTTAGAAACGAATGTTTTAGGAATGTTTTATCCTAGTCCAGACAAAAATGATGTTATAGAATTTTCACATGATATTAATAATTTTGTTAGCGCTCATAAATATCGTATCTATTATCCAAATGATGAACTATTAGATTTTATTATAAATTCTTTAGTTTCAGATGTTAATAAATTTAATATTGGTACACTTCGTCTAACTGAATGTAGGCTCCAATTACCAAACAAACCATTACCTAATGTATCTGTTAATATATCAACAAAAGATTTTATGGGAACAAGAACTGCTATGTTTGGTAAAACAAGGTTTGGTAAAAGTAACATAATTAAATTAATAGCTCAAAGTATAATGGAAACTACAAAAAAATCACATAATGTTGGGCAACTTATCTTTGATATAGATTGGGAATATGCTAATGACAATCCTCAAGATGACAGTGGTTCAATAAGAAGCATATATCAAGACGATTGTACTGTTTATGCTCTTTCACAAAAGAAAAATACTCCATCAAAACAACTTAGGCTTAACTTTTACGAACATCCCGATGCATCACATAGAATCCTATCTAATTTGCTGGATAAAAATAAACGGTATTCTGCTGTATATATCAAAAACTTTTCAGAAGTAGAAATTCCATCCTTGGCAAGTATTACTGAGATGGACATTCATGAACAAATAAGAAATAGAAGGAAAATTTTACTTTATTGGGCTATACTTTATAAAGCAGGTTATGACATCGATGAAACCAAATTAGGAGAAAGATTTCCAAGTGGATTCGATCCTGGATATAATGATAAATTACGTAAAGCTATTCATGGAGATAATCCTCCGGAAATTAAGTCATTAGCAAATTTACTGAGAGAATATGAGCGAATATCTATATTTCTTCGAAAAAGAGAACATAGACGAGGAGGAGGAAGGGATGAACAAGAAGATGATGTACTATCTAAAAGCGGAAGACCTCTTTTTGAAACTGATGAAAGATCCTTACTTGAATTTTTAGAGCCTCCTTATGGGAGATCGGGTACTAGAACAATTCAAGAATTTAGAAGATACCATGCTAAAAATGCAGGTGATTTTGTAAAAGAAATTCTTAATTTGTTAGATGTTGGAAAAACTATAATTCTAGATCTTAGTAATTCCGACACAGAAGTAACAAGATATTTTTCTACAGATTTATCTGAAGCAATATATCAACATCAAGTGGAAAAATTTACCAGCAATTCGCTAATAAGAGATGATGATGGTATTAATCATTATATTCAGCTTTATTTCGAGGAAGCACATCATCTATTTCCAGCTAAAGAAGTTAAAGAGGATATATATACACAAATTGCAAAAGAAGGAGCAAAATGTAATATAGGAATGGTCTATTCTACGCAGTCAGTCACTAGTATTCATGCTGATCTTTTGAATCAAACAGAAAACTTTTTTATACTACATTTATCCTCTCAGTATGAAGTACAAGCTTTATCTAAAATTAATTTTGCTTTTGATAAATTTCAGAATGATATCTTACAAAGTAAGACTCCAGGTTATGCAAGAATTTTAACGCGGTCACATAAATTTGTAGTACCAATCCAGGCAAATAAATTTAAACCAATCCAAAAGGAAGCTAGTTAATATGCCCTATCAACAAGGAAATAGATTACCAGGAGAAAAGGCAAGCAGAATTTCTCATATTGACTTACTTCAAAATAAACTCATAAATGAAGTAATAAAAAAATTTGAATTAAGTGAAACTAATCTTCAATCTCTACATCCTGATTGGTTAGGACTTCCATCTAACAGTAGAGCTTTACCGTATGTTTTTGCTGTTGATGGTTCTTATCAAATAATTACGATTGATGAACCTCATTTCTGGAAAGTGAGCTTTTATCAAAACAGCTCTTTTGATTTTAGATCAAAACGCTTTATCCAAAATAGACAAAGATGCTCCACATCCATGGCAACTTAGAGATATTCTATCTAAATCGGCAGTTTATCATGGTGCCGTTTTTCCTTTAAAAAATATTAATTATTCGGGAAAATCAATTTACCATGCTATTAGACAAAATATTTATGATTTCATTCAGGATAAGTCTAGTCCTCTCTTTGGTGAACCAATGGAAACTCTAAAATGGATTGTCTATAAAAAATGGCAAAATAATCAAGAAGAACTTCCTAGGTTTCAATGTCCACATTGTGAGGAGATTGTAGCTACCTTCCCTACAATTCCGAAATAGGAAATTGTCCTGGATGTAGAGAACAAATCTTTATTACAGATATGTTAGGGTTTCACCAAGAAATGGCAGAAGATTTCGCACCAGACCAACTTGCTAGTAATTATATGAATGTACACGAATTACTATTATTATTTACAGGAATAAGATATTTTTGGCAGACAAACAAAGATGTGTTAGAAAATTCACTTTTTGTAAAAGATGGTCCATTAATGATGCCATCACAATATTCTAAATTAGTGGAACCAATAAGACAGTTTATAGAATTTGCACAACAAAAAGGATCTAATATAAATATTATAGGTCAAGAAAAGAGTGGAGCCTTCTTTGAACACCTACAACTAATTGGAAAAGATGCACCATTAAAAACTATGTTTATTCCTAATGATTCATATATCAAAGAAGAAATACAACAACGACCTAAAAAACCATTTCAATATCTATATGGTGAAAAAACAAATTATGGAGCAAAGGTCTTTATTAAATTAAATAATTATCATCAAATGATCTTAAATATTCCAACAGGTCGATTTAATCCAAACCCTCATATTTCAGACTTAATTGGGATAGATCGAATTTGTTCTACACTAGAGACAATTTTAAGTTATAGATATGAGGGAGCTCTTTTACCAATAGAACTAGTTCATGGAATAGCATCTTTATCTACTTATCCATCAGCAGAAATCTTGAAAATTTTTGCTAAAGCTACTACGGATCTTAGATGCACATCTACAATTACACAGAAAGATTAATCAAATTTTCAATTTAATTTTAATTGTTTTGCAATACTTATGTTTCCATAACGATCAACCTCTACCAAACCCACATTATTTCTTATCCATTTGAACCATGCAATTATGGTTTGTGTCCGTCGCTTTAATGTAGATCCTGTTATATGCGATTTGTTTTTCAATAATTCGGTAATATCTATTTTTGAGATTATCTTATTTCTATCTATAGAAATCTGCATAAAAATTTCATTCATTATAGGAAATTCAAGCAATAATTTGCAAACGTAATTTGATTTTTTTTCAGCAGCTAACTTGAGAAATTCTTCACCTCTTGGAGTAAGTCTGTAGTTTTTTTTGTCTAATACTACAAGTCCTAATAGTTCACATGCCTGTCTATAATAAGAACTTTGACGTTTTACAAATCCAAAAGCATTAATCATTTTTTCTGATGTATTATATCCTTCAAAAACCCTAAGTGGAAATTGAATTATCTTGTTGATATCATCTGCTTGTGGAATATTCAATTTACTCACTGTTGGATGAATATTTTGATAACTTTTGACTGAAATTGGATTAGATAACTTTATCTTATATTTTTTTGAATTTATTAGTTTTATAGAGTTAAATTCATCAAATGGATCGAATATATATTCCCAAAAAAGATATATTTTTTCATTAGGAATCAAATTAAAAAAGAAATTTCTTATTATTTTCTTTTTCCCATAAAAAGTTCTAAAAGGGTAATAAATTTGCCTAATATTAAATGAATCTGGTTTGCCAATTTTTGCTTCAAATATTACTATTTGATCATATGTCTCAAAGGCAGAATCAACTTCTATTTGTGCATGTTCTACATTAATACTATCAAATGAATTATTTTTTCCTTTAAAACTAAATTTAGGAGTAGTTCTTCTTCCTCTAAACGTTAATATCAAGTTATTTGCTTGACTTAACTTCTCTAATAACCCACAAGAATTTGCATAATCCAAAAATACACTTTCACTTTCTATACCTATAGCTGATTCTGGAAACGGTTTTGATGTTAAATGTATTTCTATTTTTTTATTTATTGGTTCAAGTTTGTGATATCCATCTCCTCTGATAATTGCATATTCTTTTCTACTTATAGGTAATAGGAAAAGATTATTTTCTTTAAAAATTTGTGGTAAATTCTCATATCTATCCATTTTAGCCATTAATCGCGGTTCTTCTTGTGTTATACTCTTGATTTGATTAGCAGTAACAAAATTAACTGATTTCGAAACATCTATTTTTAATTTATCTATAATAATTTTCCATTTCTCTATTTTTCTATTTTTATTTGATTTCAATTTTACAAATTATTTATTATATTAAGTTAATAATTACGAATAATCAATTCTGTATGGTTTTTTCTTTTTGATGCTTTTGAATTTATGGCTCTTTGGACTTTTACTTCTATAATATTTTCTTTAAATTCTGAATATAACTCTCTAATATATTCAGATTCAGAATTACTTAATAAAATATAACAACCTCTATCTGTAAGTTTTTTGAAGATTTTAGCCAAATCTTCTTGATCTTTATTAGTAAATCCGTTATTAGTATAAGAGGTAAAATTTGAGGTGTTACTAATCGGATGATAAGGAGGATTCTAGATAAATAAAATCATTTTCTTGAGTTTCTTCTAATAATATCTTTTTATAATCACTAACTTGCAAATTTGTATTAGACCGATTTAAAATGATACTTATATTTCGTAAATTTGATGAATCACAAATTATAGGATTTTTGTATCTTCCAATAGGAACATTGAATATCCCATTTTTATTAACTCTATATAGACCGTTATAACATGTCTTATTTAACGTTATAAATCTTGCAGTTCTTTCCACATCATTTAACGATTTGATGTCTGTTCTGAGTTTATAGTAATATTCTATTGGAAATTTTTTATATTCTTTTTCATGACGTTTTAAAATAGTTATTAATTCTTCAACATGATCTCTTATGGTTTTATATGCAATAATCAATTCTTCATTTATATCAGAAAGAAATAATTCAAATTTGATATCTTTTTGATAAATAATATGGAAAAATACAGCCCCTCCACCTACAAAAGGTTCAAAGTATCTTGTAATTTTGCTAGGAAAATATCTATCTAATTTTGATAATAACTGTCCTTTTCCACCAGCCCATTTTACAAATGGATAACATTTTGGAAATTCATTGCGAAGTCCTATATCATTTGCTGAATGAATAGTTTGACTTCGCATAATTAAAAATTATATTAACAGGTTTAATACTTTTATGGAAGAATGGCTTTGTAAACTCTTCGATTGTTAGATTCAAAATTAATACTGTCAAAATTCGGTTGTTACAAATAGTCGGATATTTCTCTAACATAATTCTGTAATCTTGTTAATCAAAATATTTATTCATTCAGGTTCTATTATTATTTGCTACTCCTTGTAGATTGTTACGCTCCAAGTCGGTGTTATCGTAGCCTCTGACACCGAATTTTTAAAAACCTTACTTTAAAACTTCAAATAATCTTTCTCTTAATTTAGTAAATTCATTTTTGCCTTTTTCACTTATAGAATAAATTGTATTAGGTTTTCCTACCTTCTGATATACCTAGTCTATTTCTTAATGTTACAATATCTATTTCTTTTTCTCTGAACAAAATATTCATAATGTGTAATCTGTAGGGATAAAAAAGTTGAAGTGATTTTAATAAGATATTGTCTTGATTATAGTGTTTTGGGAAATTCTGTAAAATATCGGTCATGCTATCATATAGATAGGACAATAATTATAGTTTTATCTGGATCGTCAAGTAGTTGATTGTACTAGCTGTATGAAAGCATAAATACTACGTTTTTTATCCCTTATCTTGAACAAATGTTCGAAATACCACTAGCATTTGCATTCAAATTCATGCAATAATATATCAAGAGAACCATATCTTTTTTGTATTAGGAAATTACTTCACTGTTTTGTCGTAGTTCAAGATGGTTACATAAAAGGAAACATAATGAGTTCCTAAATATTTTTTAACATATATTCATTGAAACAAGTTTTATCACAAAATACAATATTGGATTTACTATTAATTTGAGCATTACAGGATAGACAATTAACAAATTGATTAGATTCCTTTATTAATTTTTTCATTTCTTTTCCTGTTTCAATACCGTGACATGATACACAAAGTTCCTTGGCTCCATACCAAATAAAAATCGGAAAATAATACTCATGGTGCATATGTGTTTTCTTACAACTCCAATCATAGATATTATTAGGACAGAGAGAACAATAACCAGTTTTGAGAATAAATGATAAAGTAATACTTTTTGTTTTATAATATATCGTTCTTGCTGTACGGCCTTGACCTTCTTTTCTCCTTGATTCTTTAGTTCGTTTAGAACGCCATATTTTATCTGTATCCCTAGTCTTCCTTCTCTCACCTTGAATTAATCTTTTATTATGAATATTACAAATCCATCCATCTTTGTAATGTCTCCATTTTTCTCTCCATTTGATACCATTATAGTGTTCTTTTTTAAAACATTCATAATAATACAAGCATTCTCTATATTTTTCATACCTGTTATAACCATCTACACCTCTATGATGATGATTGGGTAAAAATTGGTTTATTTCTCCTGCTTTGTTAATTCTGAATCTAATGCCACTACACCCACACTTGCATTCAACTATATAATTTCTATCTTTACACTTCCGACAAAAGTATTTATCAATCATTAGTGTACTTTCTATTACCGTACTCATCTTACGGTTAGAATAGTCATAGTCTCTAAAAAAGATTTTGACTATTCTATTTAAAATTTCTCATGAAAAGAACATATAATAAAAAATTTAAATTAACAAATCTACAGGACAAAAAGCAGAGGAAAAAATAATAATTTTGAAGGATGAACTATCAATTTGAAATCTTAAATATTTATTGATAAAATTTGCAATAATGTGCAGAGTATCAGTCAAACCTGTAAAAATAAGACATAAAGTACAAATCAAGTATTATTCATGAAGACATATATGGTAACATGAATGGAATCAATCCCATAACTGGACAGTAATAGTATATCTAAAATCAATGTTCATTATATAGTACTATTGAGAATTATAATTTTTATTATTAAGGATACATATTAAATCATTTAATAAAATGTTGAATTATGAAATCAGTATGTTCATTTAATTTTTCAGGGAACTAAAAGATTCTCCACATTGACAATTGTGTTTTCTTTTGCTACAATCTATTTGATTGTAATTAGAATTACTCATTTTCTGAAAAAGTCTCAATATCCTTAATAATAAGTTATACAATAAATTTCAAGAGTTAGGCTCTAAAATTTTATTTTATTTTAAACTTGTAATGAATAATTTATTGTTAATATAAACCCCGAACTATCCTTCGAGGTTCGAGTCTAACTACCGTCATCATACAACTCGTTATATCATTAGCAACAAAATTATCTATAAAAGTACCTTAGGATTCTAAATACGTATATGATATTTGAAATTTTGACTAAAAAATGATCTTAAATATAGAAAAAGTTTCTGGGTTTAAAATTCCTCACAATCATTTGATTTAACATCTAATGGATAGTCAAAGTCCAATATCTTATCATTTCCACTTCCACAGAAGAATCTGTCTCTGTCTTCATTTCCTACTAGTATATCATTACCTTCATTACCATATAGAGAATCACTTCCAGTATCACCCTGTAAATAGTCATTTCCTTCATTTCCATGTAGTTTATCGTCATCAGGACCTCCAGCTATACCATCATTTCCTGAATTACCATTTAGTGTATCATCATCAGAACATCCATTGAATCTATCATTTCCTCCTAAACCTGTTATTGTATCTCTTTGTGATGTACCTATTAGATCATCATTGCCTTGTGTTCCTTTAGGTTTCAACTAGAATTATCTGAATCTGTACAGACTGAAGATGGTAATGGAAGAGGCGGTTGCTCATTATTTGGTGGTGGTCCTGAGTTGACTTTACATTTATAGAAACTAACTCCAATATTGGTACTTTGGAGACCACGACTATCGGTTACCTTGAATGTGAAAGAGTCCTGTCCTACAAAGTTGTTGTTAGGTGTATAGGTTAATGTTCCTGTATTTGAGTTAAAGTTAGATATTTGTCCGTTTGTTGGATTAGATATTATGGTAAATGAATTTATCGTATCTCCTTGATCAGATATCAGTTCCCTCTAATGTTATACTAACAGGAGTATTGCTGTTAGTTTCCACTGTTTTGTCAACTGCTACTGGTGGATTATTTACTGGTGGTGGAGTTACTTCCTTAACATTGATAGAAACTGCTGCTGATTCTGTACTTTCCAATCCTTGACTGTCAATTACTTTAAATGTAAAGCTGTCACTTCCAAAGAAATTATTATTAGGAGTATAAGTCAATTCACCAGTCATCTGGTTGAAATTGGATATTTGTCCATTAGTTGGACTATTCACAATTCTAAATTGGGAAATTGCATCATTATCAATAGGATCAGCTCCTGAAAGAGTTATCTGTAGAGGAGTATTTTGATCTGTTTCTAACTGCTGGTTGTTTGCTACTGGTGGATCATTTACAGGATTTACAGTAATAAGTACCGTTGCTATATTGCTTTCAAGTCCATCTTGATCAACTGCTTTGAACAAAAATCCATCATTTCCGTTAAAGTTAGCATTTGGTTCATAAACAAGTGACCCAGTAGAGGAATCAAAAGAGACTATTTTTCCTGAAACTGGTTGTGATTCAATACTGTATGTTAGATCATCGTTTACATCTGAGTCAGAAGCATCAAGTTGTATAGGAATAGATGAGTCCTCATCTAACGTGACAAGACTATCTCTAGCAACTGGAGGATTTCCAGGAATATCATCTACTGATACTCGTATGGTTCCTACATTGCTAACAACTCCTTTGTCATCTATTGCAACATATGTAAAAGAATCATCTCCTACGAAGCCATTATTTGGAGTATAATTTACTGAAGATGATAGATTAGATAGAGTTAGTTATATCTCCTAATGTTCCATTGTCAGGAGTATCTATAATAAAGAAAGCTACAGGTCTATCAATTGTTGCTGTTGCTACAAGTTCAATATCTATTGGTTGATTTCTTGTTGTAGTAACAAGTCTATCTGAAGGAACTTGAATAATCTGTTTACCAGCATTACCTTGAACATCAATTATTAACTGACCAATATCAAAACTTACCAAATTGATCTGCTACTCTATAATACAAAACATCAGAAGCATTGAAATCAGGATCTGACTGATATGTTATTGTCTGATCTTGGTTCAATACTGCTGTACCGTTAAAAGGTCCTGTAAAGTTTGTTAATGTTAGAAAGTCTCCATTAGGATCTATATCATTTTGAAGAACATCTACTGTTATCTGTTGACTTACATTTGCAGATACTCTTTCAGATTCTACACGTGGGGCATCGTTAATGTTATCATCTATAACAGTTATGTTTACAATTCCAGGAAGACTTTTGTCTTTACCATCATGTACCTTAAATGTGAAACTATCTTCACCGTGGAATGTAGAGAATGGACTGGTATTCTACTAATCCAGTAGTAGTATTAAAATTAGTAATAAATCCATTCGATGGACCAGTTGATATTTGATAGAATAATATATCTGAGGGATCGGCATCACTTGCAATTAGCTGTATTGTTTTTGTATTATTTTCTAGGGTTTCTATAGTCTGGTTATTTGCAACAGGTATATTATTTGATGATAGAATATTTACAGTAACTTTTGCAGTATCAGTCAAGCCATATCTGTCAGTTATTGTATAGTTAAAAGAGTCAAGTCCTGCATAGTCTGATGAAATGGTACATAATTGATAGTACTGTTATCGCTATTTAGAGTTACATTACCAAGAGTTTCTGATGTATCTACACTTTTAATACTGATTGTATCATTTAATATTGGATTACTGATATCTATATCACTATCATTAGCAAGAATACTGATATTTACAGGAACACCTTGTAAAGTGTTTATTCCTTCATCATCGCTGTTAGCTATAGGAGCATGATTTCTTGCTATCATTATTGTACCTATGCTGGTGCTGTTCTAATTTGCCATCATTTGCAATAAATGTGAAAGAATCAATTTCATCAAAATTTGATTTGGGGTATATATAACTTGAGATATGTTATTGGTTATTTGAGTAATATTAGAACTTAAAGTTCCGAATCTTGGTTGGTCTATTATAGAGAATGTCATTGGATCCTTGTTGGCATCAAAACCAGTGAGATTGAGTATTACAGGCGTATTTTGGTTTGCAACAATGTCTTGGTCAATAACTATAGGAGAAATTTCTGTCAAACTCGGTTTGGGTTCTCCGTAAACCAGTGTTCCGGTTATACCTCCAACTGGCTCTATGTCAAAGAATTGTATTACTTCTCCTGTCTCAATATCTATTTTGTAAAGATGAAGTTGAGCTGCAGCCCAAAATGATTTTCTGTCTGCATCTAATGCCACACCTGCCCAATTTCCTACTCCTTTTGCAATATTATATGTCTTGATTATTTTTCCTGAACTGTCTAGGTGATGAATGAATGCATTATGAGCAACGATCATTCCATCATCAGGTAAGAGTTTAAAGTCTAGGATAGGCTGGTGTCCAAAACGTAATTCATCATACAATGCATCTTGGAAAATATTGGCAAAATCTGTTAATTGTCTGTTTTCACAAACGTCAAATCTTTTGATGATATCTCTATTTGGATCTCCTGTATTTGGACCCTCCCATGAAGAATAATACAATATACATTGATCTGCACCTAGTTCTAATCCAAAAATTCCTGATGATGATACATCAACATCATATTTTTGTACAAGATTACCATTGGAATCAAATTTGCGGATATCATCTAACTCGTCTCTAGATTGATCTGTAGCAAAAACTTCACCTCCAATATATGCACTTCCATTTCTATCAAATGTGATAGCTGTAGGCCAAAAATCGCATAGTGTTTGATTGTTAACATTTGATACTCTGCATTCATAATCATTAATTTTATCACCAAATTGGCACCTATCAAATTACCAGCATTGTCGTATTTGGAAACAATGCCGCCATTATATTCTGGAACATATACATTACCTTCTAAATCAAATGCTCCACCGCTAACTGAAGCCTCCAGTTATAAGATCAGTTCTTTTATTAGCTGTTCCATCAGGATCTAACCATTGTAATCCAAAACCATCAATGACTAGTAAATCACCGATAGCAAATTGTGATTTCATTTCAGGATTTTGGGGAGCAACTTTTATTGTTATATTACTTTGTTTTCCAGTCAAATTTCCATCGTTGGCTGAAATTGTAAAGTTATCTTCGCCTATAAATCCAGGAGATGGTGTATATGTAATCCAATTTTCAGTTGAATTTACTTGAAGGTCTTGATTAAAGCCAATAACATTTTCTTGAATAATCTCCTAATGTTCCATGTGTTGGTAGATCTAGTATAGAGAATTTTATTCCATTATTGAAGTTATTATTTAAAATGAAATCATTTTCAAGATCAGTTGCTCTAAGAAATATATCTATTGGAGTATTTTCGATTAGTCCTGACGTTTTACTAAATGAAAATGGAGAATCGTTAATTGGGTTAATATGAATATTTATTTGTCCTCGACTTTGGGAACTTTGATCTGGAGTAAGTGGAGGATCAACTACATTAAAGGTGATTCCATCATCCCCCATTCCAAATGTTCCACTCTGGTAATTAGGAAATGGGGTATATCGAGTGACTGCAGAATCATTATCAATGATCTGTGGTGTTGTTAAAGTACCAATTGAGTCCAGGATCCTTTTTACCATCAATAGAAGATAGAGGTAATAATTTAAATTGTAATTGATGTCCGTCACTATTTGTCGTCTTAAGTTCTATATCAGAAACAGTATCTTCATCTATTGTTATTGATCTTGCTTTTTGATGCTGGTGGAGTTAATATTAGGGTATTGATGTCTACAGTACCGATAGTACTATTTTCGTTACCATCATTTGCTATAAAAGTTAGTTTGTCAGTTCCATGAAAGTTAGGATATTGGAGTATAAGATGCATAGTAAGGCAGAAAATGGACTATTTGTAATAATAGGCCCCAATGTTCCATTTTCTGGTCTATCAACTATAGTGAAAGTTAACGGATCATTATCCACATCAGAACCCTGAAGTAAAATATAGTGCAGATACATTTTGAAAGGCAGTATGAATCTTGATTGTCTGAACTAATGGTGGAGAATTACCGTCTAAAGTCTGAGAATTACAATCATCATCTATACCATTATAACGGATCTCTTGAACTCCAGGATTAACAGCAGAACTATCATCATTGCAGTCTATATTTGATGTCCAACCATCATTATCAGTATCTAATCCATTTACCTCGACCAACCATGTCTTTAGAGAGATTCCATTTATAGGATGTAAATCAGATACTTTTGCTTGTACTATGTGACTTCCTATGTCATTAAAGGATGAGGTATAAAGGAAGGAATTACTTCCAAGAAGAGCTGTTTGGTTATCAACTAACCATTCAATTCTTAGATTATCATTATTAGGATCGGAAGCAGATATGCTAAATGGAATAGAATCATTATAAATTATCGTTATGTTTTGATCTAGAGGAGAAAAATTGTTAATCATTGGGAAATCATTAGTATTTTGAATTTCTATTGAAGAATAACTAACATCTGGTCGATTATCTTGATTTACTACTTTTAATCCTATTAAACCTTTTAGTGGATAGGCAAAAGTAACTGAAGGATTTGGCTCAAATGAATCATCAAATTGTCCATCCATGTCCAAGTCCCAAGAATATTGTGTAATATTAGATATAGGAGAAACAGAATTAAATCCGTTAAGAAATATTGTTTGATTGACAAGACCAAAATATGGTCCTGCTGAATCTGCAATAGGAATATAATTAAAATTAAAATCTTTGTTGCTTGCAATTATATTATTTATTAGAATATCCATTCCATCAGCAAAAACTTGTAAGGTATCAATAAAAGAATTATTTGTAGAGGTGCTGTTTTTTAATTCATTAATCATATCCTCACGAGATAAAAGATTCTAATGATAGCAATTGAGTGGTTGCCTGAGAAATATCTTTATCTGTATATCCAAAATTTTTTAGCTCCCTTACAATATCTGGGTCTATGTTCTTTGTCTTTAATTCATCAATAATGGATTTCATAGTAGAGAATTGAGTATCATTTAATAAAGGTTCATGATTAATGGAATCAATAAGAAGTTCATTAGTAGCAGATGACAACATTAACTGATCTTTCAACAATAATGAATGGTCTTTTATTTGATTGGCATGAATTAGTGTCCATGCAACATCATTATTAAGAGCAGCCCCATCATAACGTTCAATTGATTTGACTAATGCATCGGCTATTGATGCCTCATTACTAATATCATTAATATGCTTTATAATAAGAGGTAACGATTTTATTTCTATATCGCTATTAATTGACGATATAATTGCTGGATCGCCTATAAGAGTTTTTAAATTTGTATAATTTAAATCTGGTGGATCTTTCTGTATTCGGTCATATTTATTTTTTAAATTATCATATTTTGCAAGTAATCTAGATTTGATATTTTCAAGCAGTGCTACACCAGCTCCAGTTAAAACTCCATAAAGGAAAGCTGCAAATGGATTCTCAAATTGTTTTGTTGCAATATATGCGCCAATCGTTACTTGAAGCGCTGTTAAAGCATATTTCCATATTTCATAACGTTCGTCTGCTTGGTCACGTTTCTCACCTGCTCCACTTTTAAGATTACTATATGATAGGGGAGCTAATTTATTATATTCTTCAAGAGACATGGTGAATGGCTGAAATTGATTAATTGGAAAAGTTATAGATGGAGTATCTTCCTTATTATGAAAACGTTTGTCTTGGCAATGGTCATAAACTAATACGGCCTTGTCTGAACCGGCTATCAATTGTTTATGACTTGCAAGAATTTCTGGATCAAGCTCATTACTTCCAACAATTCGTGGATAGTCTTTCGAAATTGGAGTTTCTGTAGGTAGTGGAACTGAACTTGCACCTTGACCTGTTTTTAATAAATTCAAGAATTGAGAATATGGTAGAATATATATCTCTGAAAACGGTTCAAAAAAATCAAAATCTCCTATACCGCTAGAATCATCACAAAAAAAAATAAAATTCAAATCTATTATATAAGATTCTACAAATTGATTTGTTGTTACATATTCTCTATTAAATAAAGTAGTAACTGCATCTGCCTGATTTGTTATGTTACTATATATAGAAAAAAGCAGGATAAATGAAAAAAAAAGAACTAAGGATACTTTAAAATTCTCCAATAAAAATGAACGCTTTTTGAATTTAAATAGTTTTGTATAATATATTCTATTAAATAATAACATAGAATTTAGATTAAAAATGATTGTTGAAATTTTTCTTTTATTTTAATATTATAACAAAAACTAATCTCTTTAACCTTAAAATTTGCATGAGTCTATCTACAAGAAGAGTCTCCGTATAATTTAATACTAATACTAACCTCAAATTACTGCATCGAGATTGAAGTTACACTCTATTTAATATGAAAAAAGAAAAAAGTGTATTAGTAATAAGAAATGAAAATGTTGAAAGCTCGAATCAGATATTAAAGAAGATTGAAAGATTAAAAATATAATTATAAATCATTTTGAATCTCTTCTCTTCTATTATAATTCCTTAGAATTTTGTCAATTAAATGACTCTCCATTTGTATAGTTATATTACTTGAAATAGAAATTACTATTGTAAAGAAGAGAAAAATAAATGTTGAAATGATACAAGTTTTCACTATTAAAATTTAAAATCACGTATAAATATTAAACATGTTTACTTTTTCATTTAAAATAATTTTATTAAAAGAAGATAATTTTATTATACTTATTAATTATGTTACTATTAAAGTGTAAAATGAATAGAACTTGAAAGAAAGAAATAATGATGATTTTTTTCAGTAACAAGTGCTATACAGATGAATCTATAAATTCATTAATATATATAATTATAAGTGTGTTTAAAAGATTCAATTATATACTAATGGATTATGTATTGGGATTCGAACCCATAAGGTACACTTGGGGGTTCTTACTTTTATAATTTATTATATCTTAAATAAGTTAGAAAAAGTTCTATTCAGTGACAAAAGGAAAAAATGGTTTTTGTTTCTTAAAAATATTAGAGATTTTATATTATATACACTCCAAAGGTAGTGGTTGAGTTTCATAATAAAATATCTAAGATACAAATTATTGTAATTTTATTAATGATAAAATGTCAGTTGTCAAACCAAGTTAGCTGTGTACAAATTACATCAATTAATTAATAAAATAAAGTTGTTTTAGTTTGTTAGATTAATTAATTAAAGTTACCTACTGCAATAGAAAGTGGTCGATTTCCTGTTCCATATGGGACTGCTGCATCAAATGTACCATCATCATTTCCTAAGAGTATGGAGACGTTATTGGAATTGAAGATAGCTATAGATAGATCCTGGAATGTATCACCATTGAAGTCGTCTACTGCAATAGAGACTGGTCCATC
>CAWIYT010000010.1:0-11396 GCA_963840085.1 uncultured Nitrososphaerales archaeon | reverse complement strand
CTGTTAATTTAGTGTTAAAAGCTATAGCTATGGATATTCTATTTCTCATCTAAGGTAATAATTAGATTTGAAGAGAGAAACAAAAAACATCCACGTAACTCCTGTTACTCTCATCTCAATATATCACTAATGTCATCATATTTCGCAGGCTCGAGATCAAAAAGTACAAATACAAAGAATACATAACTACAATAGTGGATGTCCTCTTTCTCTCAAATGTTATGACCATAACATGAGAATAGAGAGACATTCAAAGCTATAGATTTATCATTAACTTAACAGGGCCAATTGTATACTCAAAAATGAATTGAAAAGATCCTAGTGCGAGCATTAATAATCAAACAATATAATTTTATTTGGCAGAACTTTATTAAGTAATTTTTTGTTAACAGTTCACTTCAATACAATTAATTATAGCAGCTAACTGTTTACTTGAGAATTATAATAAAAACAAATAATCTTAACGACTATATAAATAATAGAAACAAAAAAAAGGTTTAGAGATTAATTATTTCTCTCTATTAGTACCGTTTTATGGTATTATGGTGTTGCTGTGACTGGTGGAGATTCTTGTAATTGTAGTTGTAATTCTGTTTGACGGTCGGTGATATGCTGTGACTGGTGCGAGGTCTAATTGTTCTAATTCTGATTGAAGGCCAGACATCTTTTCTCAACTACGATGTCAATTATATCGTTAAAGGCCAGACATATTACCAAATTCTCTAATCTCATCTTTAAATTCGTCGTGACCGAATACATCGTGTCAAAATAACCGTACCAGCCAAGCTAATTGTTTCACTGTTAGTCAAGATGTATGCTTGTAAGGAACTCACATAGATCTTCGACAGTTACGATGTCAAGTAATCCAGCTAAATCAACGCCTAAAGTATTGTTCTGCTGTACCAAGATCGCTTCGTTGTTTGTCCACCGAGTTCATGCAAGAAGTGCATTAGTACCTTCAAAATCTTTAAAGCAAAATACACAGGGATCTACTGGTGGTTGGTGTATTGATTTTTGCCATTATTGTTATTGTTGTTTACACATACAAATCCAGAATTGCTGTCATGACCTGATGATTTAGCGTCGTCTCCTCTACCGTCATCTCCTCTACCGTCGTTTCCAGAATTAAACCATTTGCACCTTCATCTTCTGCTTGTGCTTCAGTTGCTAAAGAACGAAGACCTCGTTTTTTGACCAATGTCTATGTCTCCATTGAGATTTACATTTATATTGTTACATTTATCTTTCTTTACAGTAACACTACTATCTTTGGATTTATCGTAGCTGTTGTCTTGTCCATATGGTTTTTTGTCATAGCTGTTCATTCCATAGTCTGGACCATATTCTGGTTCATAGCTATTGTAATTGTTGTCTTGGTCATCCATATTCTGGTTCATAGTTATTGGACCTTTGGTCCATTCCATTGAATTGTTGGGCTTGAGCTCCAATCATAAATGATGGGTATGATAGAGCAATTATTCCAGCGACTAATACAGTTGCTAAAAATACTGCATTAGCTTTTGTTGCTATTGATGTTTTACTCATTATGTAACATTACATTGGTTAGATATAATTAAGGTTCGAAGGATGAATAGGGATTGATAAAATATATTCTAATCCTTTATTCAAAAAATAGAAGAATATTAAATAATATTATGTACTTTGTTGGTTCTATTATAAGTTAGGGAGAATTTTATAAATAAAATAATAAAATATACTAATAATTAGGTACAGAACTTTAGAAAAATTGAATATATTACTACTTGTCCTCAAGTTAAAAGCCACTTAGTCATTATATGATAAACGTGGAATAATAGACAATTAAATAAATAAATAAATAGCTATAGTTTAATTTATTAAGCCTATCCCAAAATTAACCTCAAGTAGAAAATTATATAATATTAACTAACTAAAGGTACAAGGCCAAGATAGTTCTCGTTATCTATTCTTTTCATAGATTGTAAATAATTTCCTAGATCATTGTTTACTATGGATTTGATATTATTCATATTATTTTATATTACTATTTTACTATTTATCTTAGAGTATGAATTTGTACTATTTTTTAGTATTCATATTTTATATTACTATTTTATTAAATATATCTTGGAGCATCAAGTATCAAGCATTGAATCTATATAAAATAAATGGTAATTGTACTTTTTGAAACTACAAAAAATCAATTCAATTTTTTTGCTGAAGTGCATTAATAATAGCAGTTGTGATTACAATATCTTCTCCATTTACTGCCTATTAACAACAAAATGAACAAGATTACAAGTCTTCTCATCCAAATAAAGCAGACAAGATATACGCTTCTTATTATTCATCCAACCTTCAATGAATTATATTCGAATCTGTTACTGAAGCTTCAACAGGTGGATGAGCAGCTGCAACAGAATAGAATAAAATAGAATAATCATCTTCCATTTTTTCTTGATCCTTTGTTATTTTAACTGAAACTTCATAAGTTGAATTAAGATAATAGAATAGTAGAATATTACTTTATTTTTTTATAAACTTCCATTTTTACATAGAGTTCAGATTTTTTGTATAAAAAGTTATGTTAAACAAAAATGATCTTTGATTGTTTGGATAACAAAAACTTAACGAAATTTAAAGGAGATTCTTCTCTCAGGACGTTTCAAATATTATTCTACATTCTTCTATCTTTTGAATAAATTAAAATATAATACTTTATCTCTCTCTATCAATTTTTCGAATTCCAGATATACTTTATATTGGTAGATTTAAATGATGATAACATCCATAACAAGAAGTCCTGGTAGAGTATTTTTGGCTACACTTTTAGTCACAGGAATAATTGCTCTATCATACCCATCATTCATGGTCGGAGCTCAAGCCCAACAATACTATGGAATGTACGATTACAAAGATCCAATAGTTGAAGTCGAGAAATTAAAATGTAATAATGATAATTTCAATATTGATTCAACAAATCCGCAAGTACTATCTGATGTAGCACAAAAAATACTGTCGTCTATATGCCCAAGAAGGTACCGAATTGGGTGCAGCAGCAGATAATAGTGATCAATACAGTTTAGACGAAAACTTTGTATTTAGTTGTACAAACGATAACAACGATGTAGAATTCCCTGTCAGTTAAACTATACATTGGACAGGAAATCCAATTTTTATTTTTTTTATTATATTATTTTAAAGGTATAAAGTAATTATTATTAATTAATTTAATTACGTACTCTGGAATATATTGAAAAAATAATGTCTTTTTTACAATTTTCAGATCAGATGTTAGGTCTTTTAAAACATTGTCGTATTCCACTATATCAGCATAGAAGTAGCAACTACATATACACAATATGGCAATACATAGTAAGAGTAACAATAATACAGTATGAAAGAAGGATTTACAGAATGTTTGCAGAATGGATTATTGAGGCATACTATTTGAGAGTATTTTTGTAATTATCCAAAATAGCATATTGTTGTAGATGAAATAATTATTCAGATTGAAAATCATTAATTTCTGCTGAGTCTGGATTGCAATCGAACCAATACAAAAAACTACATTACTGAGGATGCATATTTGAAAAGAAAGAAAGAAAGGTATGTTTCTAACAGAGGAATTCATTAGACTCTTAGTTGACAAATATGGAAGACATACAAGAAGATGCGATTACATGGTATCCAAAACAAACATGTACTTTTGCACATTTAAAACATAGATTGCATTCATCCATAGAAAAGCATTATTGAAAGAGGAACGCAGATATTTCAAAGACAGAATAATAGAATGTTTTGATGATCACTATCCTTGTATCAACCAACCAAAATAGAAATTGTGATCTACAACATATATACAATTGGATAATAATAAGATTATTTGTTTATTTATCTTTCTAATCCAATTAGAAAAACAATCCTATTCAAAATTTAAGGTGAAATAATCTTAACTTGACAGGATCGATTTAGCTTTAATTTATTATATGCAATTAATTTAATCTTATTATAATGGTCATAAGAAAAAAATAATTTTTAATCGGAATAAACTTTTAATATTAAGTATAACAAAAAAGATTATTACTCTCCATACTAATTATACAATAATAAATAAGAAAAAACTAAAGGTATACAATAGTGTAAAGGAATATTATAATTCTTCGCACTCTAAATAAAGACTATACACTTATCTTCATTATGCAGAAGTCAGCCTTTACCACTGTATTTTTAATAGCGGTCTTAATTACCGGCGCTATTACCACAGCAATACCATCGATAATTGATATAGAAGCAACACCAGATAACACAAGTTCAATATAAGAAAGACACAAGAGATACTAATAATAAAGATATATATGATTATAGTGACTCTGAGATGGATTATAAATATGAAGCCAATGCCCAAGAGAGTTATGCAAATCAATATTCAAAAGATCCTGAAACAGCTAAATATGATGACTATAACAAATATCCAAAAGAAGAAGTTAAACAAACCATATTCACAAGAGACTCCGTATCTACAAATGAATCCATATACACAAGAGAATTCATATACACAAGAGGATCCATATACACAAGATGAATTCATATACACAAGAGGATCCATATACACAAGAGAATTCATATTCAAAATATCCTGAAACAGCTAAATATGATGACTATAACAAATATCCAAAAGAAGAGTTAAACAAACCAGATTCACAACAGATCCTGAATCAGACCAAACAACATATCCTGAATCAGACCAAACAACATATCCTGAATCAGACCAAACAACATATCCTGAATCAGACCAAACAACATATCCTGAATCAGACCAAACAACATATCCTGAATCAGACCAAACAACATATCCTGAATCAGACCAAACAACATCTCCTGAAGCAGACCAAACAACATCTCCTGAAGCAGACCAAACAACATCTACTGAAGCAGACCAAACAACATCTACTGAAGCAGACCAAACAACATCTCCTGAAGCAGACCAAACAACATCTCCTGAAGCAGACCAAACAACATCTACTGAAGCAGACCAAACAACATCTACTGAAACAGCTAAATATGATGACTATAACAAATATCCAAAAGAAGAGTTAAACAAACTAGATCCAACAACAGATCCTGAACCATACCAAAAAACATATGTTGAAAGTAATGATGTTAAATCGCCTACAAAAATAACACCCAAAAAAATAAAAATAATTGATTGTAATAATCGAAATATTAATGCTCAAGGAATAGAAGATTTTAGCACTATTGAACCAATTTTAGATAAAGCATTTAAATCAAATTCTGGAAATAAGGAAGATAAATTCAACAATCCTGAACAATCTCAAGTATATTATATAGCACCAGATACAAAGATAATATTCAAATGTAATAATCAAAACCATAATCTTAATCCAAAAACCGATAATATTGATGTAGATGATTCTGAGACTTCAACTAATACTGCTAATAATGTATTAGAAGCATCTACTGCAAGTAACAATGACAATACAGGTGTCAATAGTTTAACAGGAAACATTGGAGCATCACAAGCCGGAAATGCCATATCAACGCCTTCTAATACCGGAACCTCAACCTCGACACTACCAAGTGTAACAAGTAACAATGACAATACAGGTGTCAATAGTTTAACAGGAAACATTGGAGCATCACAAGCCGGAAATGCAATATCAACGCCTTCTAATACCGGAACCTCAATCTCAACACTACCAAGTGTAACAAGTAACAATGACAATACAGGTGTCAATAGTTTAACAGGAAACGTTGGAGCATCACAAGCCGGAAATGCCATATCAACGCCTTCTAATACCGGAACCTCAACCTCAACACTACCAAGTGGAGCAGGAGTATTTAGTTCTCTAATACCAACAATCCAACAAATGAATCCTACAATACAACAAAATAGTAGCCTACCAGCTGGCGACCCAATGCTACAACTAGAAACAAGCCTATCACCAATATCATAGACAGTAGATCTTTTGCACAATCACACTAGATCTACATCCCCTCTCATTTTTTAAATCCTGATATATCCAATTATTGTATACCCAATTCATTATTATTCTATAATCGACAAGTCCAGATACAGTATCTAAAATATGATCATATCTTTTCAATCTGTTCCTAATTTTGTCCCTATAATATGTATACATATAAAAATTCAATAACTAAAGGAACCATTCATATTACTAATCCTCAATTATTTAGGATAGTAATTCCACAAACTTTTTTTTATTTTCTATTTAAACAGTTTTGATATGCCAAATTTTTAAAAATTATTCAAATGAGTCGTTGTATTCTGATTTTAGAATATTATTAAGCAACTATTATAATTTCATTAATAGATAGTGAAAATATTAGTTGTATTTATTATATCTTTTTGTACTTAAAACCTTAACTTAAAACTATGAAAATGTATATGAAATATCAGACGATTCTCATATAAAGTATTTCATGTCTATTTATTTGATTATGCTAACTATAACAATTACCTTAATTCTAATGATTATGATATTATCTGTAACGTTAATTTCATTTTCTACAAATATAATTGCTCAAGAAGAAGAAGAAGAGGATGAAGAATATGCTTATCTTGCAAAAGACGACTATGCAAAAAATTATGATGAAAATTACTTTAAAGATAATGCACTCAAAATAAATGCTATCAACAATATAACTAAGGAAAATAATATACTGTTGGCTAAACAAGATCTAGCGGAAGATAAAGATTTGGATGCCTCACGATTATTAACTTCAGAAAGTAAAATAGGTTTTGTACTCCCCACTTTTACTATGGCAGCATATGATAACAGCTTTTATACATTTTATAAAAAATATCCTCAGATGTAAATGAGAATGAATATGTAACAACGGATATTGACTTACTATCACCAATTTTAAAAAATAGTGAAGATAGTTTCAATCATAAGAAATCCATTGGATTACAACATCTGAGAGATTATACTTCAATTTTACTTCCTAAAGCAGATTTAACCTATTTAGCTGATCAAGACATACACAATGGATTTATTTTTGCTCAAGATGATAGCAATTTTTATGATATCCTTGTGCTTGGTCATTCAGAATATGTTACTCATGAAGAATATTATAATCTCAAAAAGTTTGTAGAAAATGGAGGAACAATTATTCTATTTGATGCCAATACATTTTATGCAGAGGTTGATTATGATCCAATTGCTAATAAAATTAGCCTAGTTAAAGGTCATTACTTGGGCTTTTGACGGTGAAAAAGCATGGAGAGATGTAAAAGAAAGATGGGCTGATGAAACTACCGAATGGGTAGGAAGTAATTTTGGTTGTGGTTCTTCTTGTGAAATTACTTTTAACAACAATCCATTTTCATATACTCATCATGAAGAACAGTATATAACTAATCCTAACGCAAAAATCCTAATTGACTACCAAGCTCAATCTCAATACAATTTTTTTATTGCAGCATATGAGTTAAAATATGGGCTGGGGAAGGTAGTTAGTTTTGGAATATTTGGAGATGATGTATTTGAGGATAACAATATCTTAGAGTTTTTATAAAGATATTATCTTATCGAGTATTTGATATAGTGATGTTAAATTATTCTAGTCAGTATGCATTATGTTCTAGTACAATGTTTAATATAAGCTGTCATAATTATTTAATAGTAATTAATATTGCTAATCATAGTCGCACTTCATCAACTAACACACTTACTATTTTATTTGCAAATAAAAGTTTGTTAAATTTTATCTGAATCTGAATATCAATTATAACATTAATACTATCAGAAAATGGAGAACAATATTGTTCAAATTTGTTTTATATCCACAAGATACAAATACAAAAGTGTTACAAATTCAAGGAGTTTTAATAATTATGTTATTTTTATTTTAAAAGAAATGATCAAAAAAATAAAGTGAATTTATTCTTCATCTTTTTATTGCATAATCCTTTAATACAGTAAAATCAATTGAAACAACTCATTCATTTCCTACAACCCAAATATATGTCCTGGAGGTATAATAACAGCATCTCTTTGTCCAAATTCTTCCTCCTCTGTTCCATCATCCATAACGACCTTTAATCGTCCTGAAATAACATATTGAATATGTAGAGCTTGGGAACTATATGGGAGAGGCAAAGGCTGAGACCAAGAAAATACAAATACAAAAAATAAATAACTATAATTCTCGATGTTCTGTTTCTAACAAATCGTAACGAGATATGAGTGGTCCTGTCTGATCTATAAAGGAAAAAAATAATAATCTTCATTATATATGAAAGTGTTATTAGTTAAATAGTTAACATTTCTGGTTGTGGTTTTGTATCAAACAATATACAGTTTCGTACTTGGAATACTACCTGAGAGGTGAGAAAACTTAGCGTTACTGAAAAATTCATTTCATTAGATCTGTTTCAAAAATTTTGAAAACATACCATGTATAGGTGTGGGTGCACATGTTATGTTGATCCTTGCAATATATTTGGATTAAAACTCTTAACATTCAATTTAAGAAAAATTTGATGAACGAGTTATCAATTATTTCAAGGATAGAACAAAGAGTTTTGATGTATTTATGTTTTCAAAACGAATGTGATCAATTATAAAAACTGGATACGATTCCTTATAATTATGTACATAACAATATTACAATAAATAATGAATTCATATCCGATTAGAGGAGGAATCTAAACTTAACGGATTAAATGGTTTATCATATTGTGAAGAATAATTAGAAATGAATATTGAATATTTAATTAACATCATTAAAAAAATTTATTAACCATAGTAATGTTACATAATGAGTAAAACATCAAAAATAATAAAAGCTAATTCAGTACTTTTAGCAACTGTATTAGTAGCTGGAACATTCGCTCCATATACCCATCATTTATGATAGGAGCTCAAGCCCAACAATACTATGGAATGGACCAAAGGTACAATAGCTATGAACCAGAATATGGAACAGACTATGGGATGAACAGCTATGGCGGGAAGCAACCGTATGGAAAAGACAATGGCTACGATAAATCCAAAGATAGTACTGTAAAGAAAATCAAATGTAACAATATCAATGTAAATCTCAATGGATCAGTGGAAATGAAATTGATGCATCGACTACTTCTGGTCTTGGCGCTCTAGCAACTCAAGCACAAGAAGAAGATGAAGATGAAAAAGGCGCTAATCTGGAAACGACCGTAGAGGAGACGACGACGATAGATCATCAAGTATGACAGCAACTCTAGGTTTGTATGTATAAACAATAACAACAACGGTGCAGAAAAAGAAGGAGAAGATGGTGATGGTAATGGCGGAAACGGGATATTCTGCTGCATGTGTAGTGTGCATTACAAATAAACTTTCCGATGACCAAGAGGGAGATTTAAACGAGGCATTATTATTAGGAATAGAAGTAACTCGATCGACTAACCAGCAAAGAAGCCTGAAGGTGCGCAAATCGAGGGCAAGTAATGGGTGGCCAAAAAAAATATCTTCTAGCAACCACTTAAATCTTGATCTGAAAATGATTTAAACGGCGCTAGTAGGTATGAGGATAGTTCCACCATGCGTTTTAGAATGTCTCTTAATATTGAGGAAGAGGACTAATTAAGAAAACATAAAACCAAACCAAAAATTCATAACAACGTACAACCTTCAAAAACCCATCTATTTTTTATTTTTTATAAAATAATGAACTATTGAATTATAATATCTTTAACTTGGCTTAAATATTAATATAACAAGCTGTACGAAATCTTTTATTATATGTTTCCTACGTTTTTGTTAGTTCAAGATTACATTTCTTCTTTATTATTGATTAACTACTTTCACATTTGGAAAATCCTTTTTACTCCGATATAACCAAGATCTAAACTTACGCATTATGATGCTAATGAATATTCATCCTTGTAAACTATCTAGTCGTGTTGTATTCCTTCCTTTCTTGAGATAAAATGAATTTCGTATTTAGAATCTAAATAACAAATAAAAGATATCTTTGTTCTAGGAAGAGTTAATCACGATTTTTACAATCATCAAACAAGTGAATTATATATACGTATTATGATTTTGTCATATTTTTCCCATACCAAATTATCTTTTGCAAAATTAAATGACTTGAAACGTAATTTATTCAATTCTTCAATATTCTCTGAAAAATATTTAACTTTTGAACTAAATCACCATAGTCATTGAATAAAATGCAGTTTCCTCCCAAAAGAGAAGAAATAGACGATAAATCTGAAGTACACATGACAAGTAATCCAGAATGTGCATAATCTGAAGTCTTGTTAGGGTTCACATAATAATGTGACCAATGCTTTTTCCATGGAACAAGCCCTATAGACGATTTTCTTAAAATTTTAAATATATTATCTCTTGAATTATAGCCATGAAATTTGATTCTGGAGGTCTCTTTCTTTGCGTCATTCCATCCTATAATATCTAACCTCCCAATTTCATTATTGTTAAAGGTCTCAATTAATCCGCTCATATCTCGATGTGTATAATAATTTTTAACAGAAAAACTATCTAATCCGAGATATACAGATGAGACTTCCTTACGGTATTCTGGATTTATTAAATGAGATAATTCATCTGTCATAGGTAGATTCGGAACTACAAAAACGTTATTGTTATTATACTTATTTTTTAATTCTTCGGCTATTATTTCTGAAACAGTTATTGTAGGATTTTTAGACACTATATCTTTTTCCCATTCTATCCATAAATTAGACAAATGTCGCTTAACATATTTTTTAACAAAATAATTAAATTTTTTTAAAGTCAGTATACTCTGTGATTCTAATCTCTTAGATGCTTCAGCAACAAGTTTACCATACATGGAATAAGTTTCACTGATCATCAAAAACAAAAGGAATATCAAATTCAGAAGCTCATTTTCCCTGAGAAAATATTGTGAGCATGAATTATATCAGGTCTTAGTTCTTTGATAATGTTATTAAATTTTTTTTTTGCTATTTGATAAAAGAATGGAAAGTTATACTTGGCTATTATATTTATCTCTATTTCATAGATTTTATTAAAAATTTTATTGGTATAACCATATTTTTTTTTTGACCGGCAAAAAAAACATCATGTCCTTCTCGCTTTGCAGTAATTGCTGATTTTTCAATACGCCAATCAGGCAAACCATATTCAGAAAGATGAAGAACTTTCAAAGAGTATTCTGTCTGTAGTAAAATACAATTTATTTCTTTTGGGAATGATATTAAGACATACAATTTCAAAAAAATTTATAACATTTATAAAGAAATGAAGTTTCGCTACGAATTTAATATTCTAGAATAAAAATACCTCCCTTCCAGTGGCGCAAAAATGAACAATCCATAGAAATTGATCTATAAATTATACTTTCATCTCATCTAATAAAAAAAATTATACCAAGGA
>CAWIYT010000009.1:0-6232 GCA_963840085.1 uncultured Nitrososphaerales archaeon | reverse complement strand
TAGGGAGACAAATAGTTTTCTTATTTATAGTTTAGAAAGAATTAAAATTTAAATTTTTTGTTTTAATTCTCGAAATAAAATGAGTTCTATTTTGGACCTATTGAATTGACATGTTTACATGCATATACCACAATTTCATTAATATCATAGGTAACATTTCATGGTCTGCTAAGAACAGTATAATATGTCAAATTCCACCACTTTTCCTTGCTTATTTTATTCTATTATACAGATTCCTTACTTTCACAAGTAAACCAGATATTATTTTAGATTTGCATACTGCAGCTTTTCATAAACCATGGAGTTATTTTGGTTTTATGAATAATTATCTTTTCAAAAAATCCTTACATCTTATAGTTACTAATAAACAATTATTATCTGATATAGATTCTAAATATAAAAATAAAGTATTAATTTTAGAAGATCCTATTTTTGATATTCCTGAAGCGAATATTAAAAACAAAAAGGTACCAACATCTCAATTATCTAATTTGTTTGACAAAAATTATGAGAAATCATTTAAAATTGGAATAATATGTTCCTTCGCAGAAGATGAACCAATTTCCGAAATTATTTCTAGTACAAAACTTCTTCCAAACGTAAATTTTTTCATAAGTGGTGACTATAACAGGATTAATAGTACTTTATCATCTGATTTAACTTCTTGCAATCTACAATATACAGGATTTTTGGAATATTCCAATTTCATAAAAATCATGTCATCTATGGATGCAGTAATGGTTCTAACTAAAAGAAGTAAAACGTTATTAAGTGGTTGTTACGAGGCACTTATGTTAGAAAAACCAATTATTACATCTAATTTTGAAGTTTTACAAGATGCTTTTAACAAAGGAACCGTCTTTGTTGACAATTCTGTTCCACAAATTGTAAACGCAATTAAAAGAGTACAGAATAATTACTGGAAACTCAAAGAAGAAATAACATATTTGAAAAAGGAAAAGAACAATGAATGGAATACGAAAATTGGTATCTTGAAATCTACTATATAAAATTACAGATACATTAATTTTTCATTTTTGTAATATAATAAGATAAATAAAGTTAATAGGACAATTTAATAGTTGTCAATTAAGAATTGTCTTGCTGTGAAACGAAACCTAATTATTCTTTTTGGATTTATAATTTGTTCAATTCCTTGGCATATTTTTTATTAGATGAGATGAGAATAATAATTATAAATCAATATCTATGGTTTGTTTGTTTTTGCGCCACTAGAAGAATGAGATATTTTTATTCTAGAATATTAAATTTGTAGCTGAAATTCATTTCATAAATGTTATAAATTTTTTTGAAATTGTATGTCTTAATATTATTCCAAAAGAAATAAATTGTATTTTACCACAGACAGAATACTCTTTGAAAGTTCTTCATCTTTCTGAATATGGTTTGCCTGATTGGCGTATTGAAAAATCAGCAATTACTGCAAAGCGAGAAGGACATGATGTTTTTTTTGCCGGTCAAAAAAAAAATATGGTTATACCAATAAAATTTTTAATAAAATCTATGAAATAGAGATAAATATAATAGCCAAGTATAAATTTCCATTCTTTTATCAAATAGTAAAAAAAAAAATTAATAACATTATCAAAGAAATAAGACCTGATATAATTCATGCTCACAATATCTTCTCAGGAAAAATAGCTTCTGAATTTGATATTCCTTTTGTTTTTGATGATCATGAATACTCTTCCATGTATGGTAAACTTGTTGCTGAAGCATCTAAGAGATTAGAATCACAAAATATATTGACTTTAAAAAAATTTAATTATTTTGTTAAAAAATATGTTAAGAGACATTTGTCTAATTTATGGATAGAATGGGAAAAAGATATAGTGTCTGAAAATCCTACAATAACTGTTTCAGAAATAATAGCTGAAGAATTAAAAAATAAGTATAATAACAATAACGTTTTTGTAGTTCCGAATCTACCTATGACAGATGAATTATCTCATTTAATAAATCCAGAATACCGTAAGGAAGTATCATCTGTATATCTCGGATTAGATAGTTTTTCTGTTAAAAATTATTATACAAATAGAGATATGAGTGGATTAATAGAGACCTTTAACAATAATGAAATTGGGAGGTTAGATATTATAGGATGGAATGATGCAAAGAAAGAAACCTCCAAGATCAAATTTCATGGCTATAATTCAAGAGATAATATATTTAAAATTTTAAGAAAATCGTCTATAGGGCTTGTTCCATGGAAAAAGCATTGGTCACATTATTATGTGAATCCTAACAAAACTTCCGATTATGCACACTCTGGATTACTTGTCATGTGTACTTCAGATTTATCGTCTATCTCTTCTCTTTTGGGAGGAAACTGCATTTTATTCAATGACTATAGTGATTTAGTTCAAAAGTTAGAATATTTTTCTGAGAATATTGAAGAATTAAATAAATTACGTTTAAAGTCATTTAATTTTGCAAAAGATAACTTGGTATGGGAAAAATATGACAAAAAAATAATACATATATATAATTCACTTGTCTGATGATTGTAAAATTAGTGATTAACTCTTCCTTGATACAAAGATATCTTTTTATTTGTTATTTAGATTCTAAATACGAAATTCATTTTATATCAAGAAAGGAATACAACATGACTAGATAGTCTACAAGGATGAACATTCAGTAGCATCATAAAGCGTAAAATTAAGATCTTGGTTATATTGGAGTAAAAAGGATTTTCCAAACGTGAAAGTAGTTAACCAATAATAAAGAAGAAATGTAATCTTGAACTCACACAAAAGGAGAAAACATATAACAAAAGACACCTTGAGGGATTGAATTGCAAAACATATTATCTCTAGGATAAGGAAAATTTGTATTATAGAAAACAAGTACAAATAAAGATTGAAGAGGTATGATGGAATGTCTGACATTGTTTCTGATTTGGTAAAAATCGAAAGACACATACTAGGTGAGAGGTAATATTCTTGATTAATAAAAATGAAAATATAGTGTAGACTTAACTAATTATGCAAAAGATCTAATTAATGTATTATATTTACAAAATTTTTAAATTAGACTGTATTGTGATGTTTGATAAAAATTTATTATTCAAACTAGCAAAAATTAAAAAATAAAAATTAGAGCTTTTCAGCCCTGTTTGTTTTCTTTGACCTAGGATACTATTGAAGTGCTGCTATTATCCTACTGATGGTACTTCTCTTTTCTCTAGACAGTCAACCAAATCTCTAGCCTCTTCTTCTAATTCCATATTTAAACTCACCTAGATTGCCAGTAATAGCGTTTTCTAATTCTGTCCTCAGTTAGGGTAAGTGGATGTTCGTTAAGAAATTTACATAGGTCATCTATATTAGTTGCTTCTATTTCTATGCCACCTATTATAACTGGGCTATTCTAAGTGCAAGAAATTCATTGATTTTGGTTCTTAACTCTCACTGATGCAGTCAAAGCATTTCTTACATGGATCTTTATCTTCTTTCTCTCCTGCATTGTTGTTGTTATTGTTTATACATATAAACCTAGAATTGCTGTCATGACCTGATGATCTAGCGTCGTCGCTCTACCGTCATCTCCTCTACCGTCGTTTCCAAAATTAGCGCCATTTGCACCTTCATCTTCTGCTTGTGCTTGAGTTGCTAGAGAATCGAAGAGTTTTTGATGCACCAATGTCTATGTCTCCATTGAGATTTACATTGATATTGTTACATTTAATTTTCTTTACAGTAACACTACTATCTTTGGATTTATCGTAGCTGTTGTCTTGTCCATATGGTTTCTTTGTCATAATTGTTCATTCCATAGTCTGTTCCATATTCTGGTTCATAGCTATTGTACTTGTTGTCTTGTCCATATTCTGGTTCATAGTGTATTGTACCTTTGGTCCATTCCATTGAATGATTGTTGGGCTTGAGCTCCAATCATAAATGATGGGTATGATAGAGCAATTATTCCTGCGACTAATACAGTTGCTAAAAATACTGAATTAGCTTTTGTTATTTTTGTTGTTTTACTCATTATGTAACATTACAATGGTTAGATATAATTAAGATTCGAAGGATGAATAGGGATTGATAAAATATATTTTAATCCTTTATTTAAAAAATAGAAGAATATTAAATAATATTATGTACTTTGTTGGTTCTATAAGTTAGAGAGAATATTATAAATAAAATACTAAAATACTACTATAATTAGGTACAAGGACTTTAAAAATTTAACATATTACTACTTGCCCTCAAGTTAAGAGCCACTTAGTTTTATATGATATGCTGGAATAGATAAATAAATGAATAAATAAATGAATAAATAAATGAATAAATAAATTAGTTAAATTTATCGAGTCCATCCCAAAATTAACCTCAGGTAGAAAATTATATATTATTAACTAAAAAAGGTACAAGATGGAGATAGTTCTCGTCGTCCTTATTCTTTTCATAGCTTGTAAATAATTTCCTAGATCTATTGTTTACTATGGATTTGATATTATTCATATTATTTTATATTACTATTTTACTATTTATCTTAGAGTATGAATTTGTACTATTTTTTAGTATTTATATTTTATATTACTATTTTACTATAAATATATCTTGGAGCATCAAGTATCAAGCATTGCATCATATAAAATAAATGGTAATTGTACCTTTTTGAAACTACAAAAAATCAATTCAATATTTTTAGTGTTAGTACTCATAACAGCCGCCATTACTCTAGGAACTGTGCTTTTATAGATGATGCTTTTGCATTAGGCGACAACTACAATAAAAAGAATCCCGATACATAACATCACAGATATGACAAAGAACCAGACCATAAGAAGTACAATAAATATGATATAGAATATCCAAAAGACGAGAATTTTGTCATTGTATTGGACAACAATTTAAACAATATCTACTAATCACTAGCAGATCCAGACAAGGTAGAATATAGCTATGAATCAACAGCAGTCTATGGAATGTAAAATGCACAAAGTACAATAGCTATGAGTCTGAATACATAGATATAACAACGAATACAAATACAATCCTATTGACTAAAAGTATTCATAACAAATCCTTTCTTTCATTTTATTTTATTTTATTTTATTTTATTTTATTTTATTTTATTTTATTTTATTTTATTTTATTGTTAGGATACGATTTTATTTTTTACATTTAGAATATAATTAATAACTATAATATTTGGCTCCGTAGAAACCATCATAGCTAGCAACATTCTACCATTAATTATTGAACAAACAGTCTAAATATGTTAAATTAACAGATCAACTATTTCTTATTCTAAAACATTGTCGTATTCCATTATATCTGCATAGAAAGAGCAACCACCTATACACGGTATGGCAACACATAGTTTTAGTGACAATAAGACAATATGAAGGAAAGAGTTACTGAATGTTTACAGACTAGTTGGTTGAAGCATATTATTTGAGATTGTTTCTCCAGTTGTCCAAGATACCACATTATACAACATTACGGAAATTCACTGATAGAATAAACATAAAAATCCTTGGAAGAATCATTTCCTCTTTTATTCTCCTTACTAGTACAAGATACATATTTACCGGCATAGATTTAACTGGATTCAAATAACAAATGCATCACAGTATTATACAAATAGAGCAAAATTATGAAAGAAATATGCTAAATTTTCAATTGGTGCAGACGTTTTAAGCAAATAATATGCAATGTCAAGATTAGAACAGTCTCCAGGACGACATGATAACATAGATTTTGTACCTATTGTGACAAAAATTTCAAAAATAAAACCATTATCGAAAGTTGTTGCAGATAAAGCATATGATAGTGAAGATAACCATGTCCTTGTAATGGAGAAACAAAACGGATTCAGTATTATACCATCAAGGTATGAAAATGTGCTATATGGAAAACAAAAGGTAAATACAGAAAGAAGATGAAGCATAGTTACGACAAGATTCTATATATAATATCAAAGAAACAAGGGTGAAACTATTGTATCAGTTATAAAAAGACTGTTTGGAGAACATATAACATCTAGGCTAATAAGAATGCAGAACAGAGAACTGACCTTTAGATGTATATCATATAATGTTCTCAGGATGCTACATATGCTTATTAGCTAGATGGATTCTACAGAGCCTAATATTTATAATATTATAATATATAATAATATACATATATACAATAATAGATTATCTTACAACATATTATTATATAAAAAAAATAAATACAAGTAAAAAATATTAGAA
>CAWIYT010000008.1:0-3161 GCA_963840085.1 uncultured Nitrososphaerales archaeon | reverse complement strand
GTATGAATGCAATTCCAAAGCATATAATCAAAAACCAAAAATTCATTGTAAACCTCCTAATTATTAATCAAATATATTGTTTTCTTTTGTAAAATATAAAATTAATTCCTTATAATTCCTTACTTTCGAAATAGCTTCAACAGTATTTTTATCATTTGCAATAGCAATAATCTCATCATAGAGTTTAACTAAGATTATATCGTCATTTGTCTTTTCTGGAAGACCTACTAAAAATACTATTTTTATTTTGCCGTTTTTTCCCATTTTTGTTTCTTCTGGAAATATTCCCAGACTAATTACAATTTGATCATTTTCATAATTAATTGTGTGAGGAAAAGTCATGACTTCATTAAAATCCATAGTTGATTTTTCTTCTCTTTTTCTTATTCGCTCCTTAAATCCATCATCTACATAACCTCTTGAATATAAAGTATCAATCATATAATTAAGGTTTTCTTTATAACTTAATTCACTATTCAAAATAAAAAATGTATCTTCATCCAGAATACTAAGTAATATAGAATCCATTCCTTGTAGAGATGGCATATCCAATTTGTCGATATATTTGATGCTTTTTATCCTTTTTTTTAAAGCTTCTTCATCAAATATTTTTTCTAAATACATCACTGTAGCCGTAGTATTAAACTTAGTTTGAACAGTAGATAGAACTAAATTGTATTTGTCTAATGTTTCTCCTGTTACTGCACTATCTGAGTATAAATCGATTACAGTATTTGCATCAAAAATACCTTTTAATTGACTGGCAACTAATCGTGCTGTAACCCTACCAGTTCCACATATAACTGCAACTTTATATGTTTTGTTTTTTTCTATCTGTTGCTCCGATATAAATACTCCAAAATATGCTGCTATAAAACCAACTTCATCTTGCGTCATATGAACATTAAGACTTTTTTCAATTACATCCTTTGCTAATTCTGCCATCTTATAAGCTACTTTGTATTTTTGTTTAATATCATCCAATATTGGATTATTAATATTAACACCATATTTTAATCTATTTACCAAAAAAGATATATGATATACAAAATCTTCAAGAATATCATCTAATTTAATATTCAAGCCCATTTCATCTTTAATTCGTTCTATAATCTCATTTACTAAACCTGATACCTCTTCTGTAATTTGAACATGTTGTGAAATTCCTTCTATATTTGTAGGAGTACGCATTCCTATAATTGGTAATGTTAAGAAAAGTCGTTCTTTTATTGGAATACTAATATTTAGTCTATTTTCAATTTCATCTGCTATTGTATTTACCAATGTAAATTCCCAACCTCTTAAAATCTCCGCATACTCATTTCTTAAAGTATTAATTGTATGTCCATTTAATAATCGATCTAAAGTTACAGTTAAAGATTGCAAAAATGAATCAAATGTTGTTGTATCAAATTGATATTTATCAGCTGTACTTTTGACTAAATTAACAATATCTTCATCTAATATCCGCTCTTCGTAAATTATTTCATAAATATTTTCAAGAATAAAAAACCTTAGGTTTAATTCTGTTCCTTTTAAAACGAGACCATTATTCGTTTTACCTATAATATTTAAATTATAGTTTTCAAGTATATCTCTCATTTTTTTCAAATCACTTATGATGGTCGTTCTCCCAACATTCATTTCATATGCTAATTCATCAGTTAAATATGGTTCTTCACTATTCATAAGCTTATATAAAATAAATGCCATTCTTCTTTGAGGTGAATTAAGAAATTCTTTCTGATTGTATATGTTCATTCTTAATCTCTTCAAACTTAATTCTATCAACAATGTAAATTCTATATTTTCCTTGCTTATTATCAATGAAAGCAGAGCCTTTCAATAAATCATTTAGCTCCTTTATATCATTTTTAACTGTTTTAGAACTTACTTCAAACTTTTCAACAAGAGTATCCATTGAAACAGAATGTCTTTGCTCAATTAATTTTAAAATTCTTGTAGAACGGTTTTCATCATAAAAATATTTCATTTTTTCCTCCTAGAAAACAATTAATACATCATACCCATCGAAATTAAAAGAAAAATCGTTAAATAGTCATTACTTAATTATTTACTCTTCCTTTGATTTTAGAAAATCTTTTAATCACTTTATAACCTTTTTGTAGCATAATCTCTATGATTATCTCATATTCAAAAGTTATATTTTAAATTGTTTTCTATACCTCCTTTCTTTAATATAACTATAATGCATATGATGTTAACGATTAATACTATATTTTTCCTGAGACGGAAAATGTTTGTTTTATTTATATTTTCACTAATTCCATAGTATATCATTTAACTCAACTGCATACTATAGTTGAGAACTAAGCTGTACTCACAACAAATTTTCTTATTCATTTCCACATAAGATTAATATTGCAAATATATAAGTCACACTGAAAATAAATAAAAAACATGAAGGAGTACAGGTTGGTGTTCCTGCATTTCCTTCATGTTTTTGAATATACCTTATTGTTTGTGGACAGGGTTTGTTGTTCGTGCCAAAGCTCTGATATTGGATATATTTTATCACATAATTTTTTTTGTCTACAATATATACTATTGCATTACTTAAAGAGCAAATTCTATGGAATCCAATCTAATTCCTTTACAAAAAGTGAGCTGTCTAAAATGGAAATTAACTTTCTATTCTGCGACAACTCCTTTTAAATAATATTATTTATTTTCACATATATCTTCTTAGTCTAACAACATTTACAGCAACATCTATTTCTTCTTATAAAATCTAGAACATCTTGTTTTGCCTTCTCTTGCCCAGCTTTACACCCTGCTTGAAATCCTTCAACTTGCCCTTTTGCGCGGCCATCTCTAAATCCATCACAATATCCTTGTTTATACCCATCATTATAAGCCTCTGCTAGAATATCAGCAAAACGATCATGTTCTCTACGATGACAATCATTTCTTCTATCACTATTCCCAAGTTCATCTGTATCAGTATTTCTGTATCCTCTTTCATGATTTCTGTTTTCCATATTTTCCCCTCCTTCGTAATTAACTATAATTTATTTAACAAAAAATATTTTTCAAACAAAATTTTAGTAAATTCTAACAATTATCTAATATTATATTATGCTGATTTGTTATATTGGTTATTAATCAGGTTAAAATATGTGTATGCAACACTTAAATAA
>CAWIYT010000007.1:0-3066 GCA_963840085.1 uncultured Nitrososphaerales archaeon | reverse complement strand
GTTCCCGATAGTGAAGTTATTGAAGTTCTGAAAAAGATGTTCTAACAGAAAAAGATAGGTCAACTAATAGATGGTAAAAATTACAAGATATCTTTGGATAGTGATTTAGTCACTTTCTTCAATGATATGATGCTCAAAAAACGATTAAAGAATATGAATATTTGTTGAATGAGAAACAACCAACATTGGATAATTATATCAAGTATTTAGATACTGCTTGTGAACTTGCTAAAGTAGACAAGGTCCAAGTTATCGAGATTGTAAGAAATAAGATTGGTTACAAAAAGTATGAATCTATCAACAATATACTATATTAAAAATCTATCAATATTTATTTTTACAGAGATATAAACCCTAATCCAAGAAACAAATTATGAAATATATTTCAGTATTATTTTGGATAATATGATCAGTGACTGACGATTAAATTTCTCTTTCCCTAATCTGCTATATCGAATTTCTTATTCTACTATTATTCGGCCTTTGCATATATTTTTTTATTGTTACCATAATATGCACAAGTTACAACGAGAATTTACTATTGGACTTTTGATGAGTTCATTAGTAATGTTATCAACAATACCAATACTCAACAACAACAATACAGTAGCAATGGCTCAAGGATACTATGGTGATAGTAGTAATTATTATAGCCAATATCCAACAGACGACAAAAAATATGAATGTAGAACAGGCCCATTCGAAGGCTTCTTTGTTAGTTCTGTAGAATTCTGTAAACATGTAAAATTTGACGATAAAAAAGATAGAGATACTAAAGTAGGTCCACCAGGCCCACAGGGTCCTCCAGGTGTTAATGGAACAACAGGCGCGACTGGAGCAACAGGAGCAACAGGAGCGACTGGTTCACAAGGCGTACCAGGAATAACAAACATCAATGGATCTAATTATTATTCAATAATTGGGAACTCATCTACTGTAGGACTGAATTCATTTGCTAACTCGACAGCATTATGCCTACCTGGAGATGTTGCAATTAGTGGTGAATATAACATAACATTCTCTGAGCCTTCCCCTCCAGGACCAATATATGAAGTAAGATATTTTGGTAGTCTAGGGTCTGATCCACCTACAAATTGGAGTACTCAATTGAAAAGCAACCAACCCTTTTACTCTTGTTACAACTGTAAATTCCTTTGACAATTCGCCATAGAGATAGGACTTAAACCTCCATTTCTTTTTTATTTGTTTATTAATAATAGATACTTATTATAATTATTAACATATAGATTAATTTCAGAACATAGAATGAGAATTTCAAGAATTAATAAATATAATTTATGTGATATATAATTGAGTTATTAATCTATATAATATCTTCAATTGGGTTAGTAGGATTATAAACAAGTTGATAGATAATAATTCCAACCGAGATAGCAGAAAAAGCAGAAACTAAAATTTCTCGTTTTTCTCTTATCATATGAAAAAGCGTGATTATTTTTGTATTTATTTTCAAACCTAACATTTCAGTGATACTAAATATATAATATTAAATGCTTTGGAGGACTACAATATTGATTTCCTCTATGATTGTATCAATTGATATTCTTATATTTAATGATTGGACACTAGACAAGGTGCAGATTTAGAACTACAATAGATGAATTATAAGGTATAAACCAAATTAAGAGAAAACGAACGACGACAAAATGAAACAAGATGCAATTACTAATTTATCAGATAAATTAATTACGTTATCTTATCTACCATTGGATGAAACTGCAGAAAAATCAAACAATAAAAATTATTGGTATTTTGTAAAAAATAAATATTGAATTACTATTTTAAATCTTGTAATCCTTTATTACTAGTTTTAGCGAGAACCTTTGTATCTTGACTAATATTTTTTCCTATGTCTTTTGCTACTGCAGTTGTTGTTGCTGCAGCTACTAACTAAATCATTACCATCAATCAACTACTCTTTCTTTTGCTTTTTCTGCTTCATATTCTGCACCAGTGTCTTTATCAGGGTCTTCAATCTTTTTACCTATAGCTCTTGCTCCTGCCTTTATTTTATCATCTAATCCTACGTCTTCACCTGTCTCAATTTTTATATCTTCATCGTTTTCCATTGTAATTATTAATATGCATTATATTTTATATCAGTTAGACTGCGTTAATAAGAGATTTCTGTATTTTTATCACTAATTGTATTATATTATAAAACAATAAAATTATGGATTTTTTATAATAAAATGTAATATCTATATTTGGAGATATAAAAGAAGGCTATGGTTTAATGAAATCTTATGTTTGGCTGTAAGATTGCATATTGATTGGTCGATTGTATAATATTTAATAATTAGAAGATAATTAGCCTTTTTTATATACTTGGATAATTTGAAAGGATGTATTTAATAATAGATAGATAATAAGATAGTAATTAACACATATCTAACATCTACAGTTTTCAAGATTTACATCCCTACTTCTATAGACTTTCCTACAAAGTATGTAATAATTTGAGACAAATTATCTTATTATTTAATATCATAAAAGTAAAATAAATCCATAGCCTTCTATCTAGTATAGACAAAATTATCTAGATCAAAGAAGGCTATGGCTACAGAGTAGAACACTTCTTTATGGGATTTTAATTGGTATATATAATATTTAATAATTCTAGACATTTTTCAATTATTTAATTTATTTTATATATAAATTCCTCTAGCCTGTGTGTCGTTGAAGATTGATATGTTAAGACAAACTGAACCAGACTATTGAAAGATGGTTTGTTTGTATATTATTTGGGTTAAACATTACAATTATTTAATGATACATTATATTTATTAATTCATAAAATCTAATAAGTAAATATTCATAATCTTTTATGGTTTTTCTCTCCATTATCATTGAAGAAAGTAACCATGTCTTCGTTACATAACCCAAATTAACAATCCTTTTCAATAGGTAATTGTCGATTTTTTGTTGAACATCGTTAACATTTATGAAAGTAAATAAAATTTATAATTTCTAAGTACAGCATGATATTACTTGTTTTATTCGTTAAATTTTGGTAATATTATTTTGTTGTATAAACTTTATATG
>CAWIYT010000006.1:0-7136 GCA_963840085.1 uncultured Nitrososphaerales archaeon | reverse complement strand
TACTACTAGTAACTACCATTATAATTGCAATTAAAGCAACAACAATAGTAGTAGATGAAATAATTCTATTATTAGTATTTACCATTAATATTTAGTAGTATTATCTTTTATTAGTATTACACGTCCAAAGGTAAGTTTTCAATATATGTATTATTAAGAATATAACACTGATTAGTACCTATTGTTACAAAATTTGTCTCTTATAAAACTAAAATTAAATAGAAAACACTAGTCTGTAGCTTAATTCACCATTGTTTACTTTTATGCCCCTGTTTGATCTGGTTTTTGTTTGTGTTTACAATGCCATGTATTTATTGTAAAGCATAATCTTTAGACCAGCCTCAATTTTCTGTGCACTAAACTTCTTTGATAAGAGATCCTCTCCAAATACTCTTTTGATTGCAGAAAATACTATTTCAGCTATATCCATCTCTTCTACCTGCATCTTTCAAATCCTTCTTCCATCCACATCATATCCCAATTTCCTGATAAGTAGGACCTCATCTCTTCTTAATGGACAACCTTTTTGATCTGACTGACGCATTTTTTCTAATCTTTATTGCCGGTTCTGCATTAATCTTGTTGTCAAGTATGTTAAAGTTATTTCTCTGTTATCATATGCTTTGTCTCCGTACACTTTGTCTATATCATATTTACTGCTACTGCTTCCTCTGTACTAGAGGTCCAAACTTTTTTGTGTCATGTACATTTCCTTCTTTAGTTATCCTAAATGATACTCTACTTTCTTTGACTTTTCGTCTACAGATATATGTAATTTTACAAACTCCTTTTTCTTTTCACGTTTCCATTTGTCTTCTATATGTAATCACCTTTCTTTGAAATTGTCAAACCTGATGCATCAACAATAAGTGTTATAGGATCATCTTGAAAATCTAGATTCCCACCAACAGATGGTTTTATTTTGATGATTCGTCTCCTGTGATATGTGTAAAGTGTATCTCTTCAATTCTTCTTACGTAGTCCGATAATCCACGTACTATTCCCTGCACAGTACGGTATGGAATCTTGAAACCAATCTTTAGGAATGCTAAAAACTGTATGTAATTATCAGAATACTGGAATGGTGCTCCCACTTTGTCTTTATTCATATTCTTGATTTCTTCGTTGTTGGATGATCTGATGAAATCTAAATCTATTAGAACACGTCCACGTTCTATCAAAGATTCATTATAATCATGCCATGATTTGTTTGCTGGCATGTGTTAGAATAATTGGAAGAAAATGATAAAAATTATGCTACAAACTAAGAAAACACTAAAACTTTACATTTGATGGATTTAGTATTTTACTTTTCTTAAAGTTAAAAATTTTAAATACTGAAATGTAAAAAAGAAGATTAAGAAGTAGTTTTTTTTGTTATTGTTTATTATTATATCTACTTTGTAGCTTGTTCTATGCTGTAATTAGGCATTGGAAGAAATTGTTGTTGTGTTGATAGTTACCCTGCAGATTTTAGGATTTGGCCGTGTTAATGGAGTAAATATTGTTGGGCGTAATAGATGTCTATCACCTTCGTTCGGGTATGGTATCCAAGCATTTGTTACAATACTAACCTAGGTTATCTTTAATAATTTTTATCCAGTTACCTTCTGCAGGTAAGAGGCTTATTTCGGCCAGTCCCGTATTTGGCCTTTCCTCTCTACCATAATAGTGTCTCGGGGAACGGGACCGAAACCCGGTACACCATTTTCTGCAGAAGGCAACATTTATTGAGCTTCTTTCTATAAAAGAATTTATTCATTCTTTAACTTCTTGACAATTCTATCGATAGACGTATGCTATTCTTTACTAACATTCTGTTTTGCTAATTTTGTACATACTTCTAAATGATTATGTTCTTCTTTCAATATCTTTCTAACTTGAGTTCCAAATTTCTTGCTTTTTACTTCTTTTGCAACAGACACAAGAACTTCATAATGAGTAACTTCAGCACCTTCGGCTAAGCATAAGAATTCTAAAGTCTCTTGTGTATCAGGTTCTTCTCCTAAATAGGTTTCCATAATTTTTGATGCTTTTTGGGCAGTTTCTTCAGAAACAGAATTAATATTCTCAACGTCAAATCCTTCATTTTCTGCAATTTCCTTAATCAGTTCTTCCATTTCTCTTTGTTGTTTATTTGCTTCCTCTTTCATAGACATTAGTTTCTTTTCATGTTCTGGTTTTAACAATCCTTTTGACATTAGTTCTTGTACAGACTTTTGAGCAGCAATTTCTAAACCAATTGCTTCACCAATTTTTTGTCAAGTAGTTCTTTTTCAACCATCTATATTTTCATTGTAAATATTACAATAAAGTTAATAACTCTATATACTAGTGACTAGTATAATAGCGAGTATTAGAGAATTTCTTTTAGATATAAAAATTTTTTAATTGAAGAGTTATCTACCTAAATTTATCTACCTAAATCTTTCTTTTACGAATTTCGTAAATTAATTTTAATGTTTCATCAGTCTTATGAAAATATCTTTAACTAAATTATAAAAATTTAGAATAAACTCTTGAGATTTATAAAATGAATAGAAGTTTTTCTCTAAAGTTAAATATTTTATATTGATAATATATTTCTCAAATGAGTCATATTATTGATGCTATACTAACTAATAAAAGTTCGTTTACATATTTTTCTTAATATGTGAGGTTTACTATGCTTAAAAAATCCATCTTCTGGGTTTTAAAAGATATACGAAATTATGTTAGGCAGTATAGTAAATGGAGAAGAATCCTTGAAAGGATTAGTGTGTGCAAAATTTCAATGCTATAACAAACCTAGAAATCAATTCCGAAATGTTCAATTTATTATTGCACTGATCATATAACATCTCATATTCATACTGATACCGTCAAAGCGTTACAAAAGGAAAAAGATAATATCAAGAAAACAAAATGAGATGAGATATATAATAAATTATTAATAATTGGATACAATTTATTGGTAAAAGAAGAAAAAGAAGAATAGAAGCCATAACCTTCTTTTGTTGATCTGGATGATAATCGAAATGTAGAAGGCTATGGTATGATTTTTTATTCTTTGAATTGAATGAAGACAGGTTCGAGTATAAAATCCTGTTAAGTATATTATATCATACTTGGAGACAAATTAATTGTCATAGTCTGAATAAGATTATTTATTGAATTAGGTTTATGGATAGATAGACAAGTTCAGGCTTTGACAAAATATGAAAATTTCTTTATTAACATCATTTCAATAGATAAATCAATTGGTTAATTCAATTCCTAAAAATAAGAGTCACTTTAGACGAATGGCATCTCAAAGTAAATTAGATGAATCCGAGAAATGTACAGACCTGAGTTGAATAGTCATGGTTTCAGTGTTCAATCAATATTAATTGAATTCATAAAATTAATCCCCAGAAAGTAAAAAAGAATGATTAAATTTATTTTACTTTTCCGGACTTGACTTGTAGATAGGTAAAGAATAACTATAATATCCAAATTATAAGCAATTATAATAGATATTATAGTGATCTATAGGGAAAATATAGATTCTATGTCTTTTCTTGATTTTCTTCTTATTCTTCTATCTTTAGTATAATTTGATATATAAAAAGACGTAAAAAGTAAAGAAGAATATAATAATTGTATTATCGCAAATCTACTAGATAAACTAATTATATTATTTGTCTAAAAGATGAAAATCAAATTTTAAAATTTTCAAAAAAACAAAAATGATAGAATCTACAACATTTTTATTGCTTCAATCATCTGTCGAGGGGAATTCAATCTTTTTTCCTTTTATCTATTTTTGGATCTGAAAGAAAAAAGTTATCTATTTTATATAGTTCTATATTCAATCTAGTGGATAGGTTAACGTAGTTTAATCTTGTATATTATATCATAGGAGTGATTTTAAAAGTGTCTAGTAAACAAATTATTAGTATAAGCAAAAATTATTACGATAAATACAATTGTAAATTTGCATTCTGTGAATCATGTTATTGGTTTGCTACTATTTTAATAGACAAATTCGATAATAATCGTTGTTATATTTGTAACAAAAAAGATATTTATAGAGGAACAATATTAATTTAGAAGTAGTTTATCATATGAAATTGTAATTTAACTATGAATATATTAAATGAAAAAATTTGTAGATAATACTAAAACCCATAGAACGAGAAATCAAGAAGTTAATGAGAAAGCATTGTTAATATATAAAAGGAAACTAGGAAAGTTATATAATAAAGTGATTAAATTCTTTAAAATCATTTTCTTATAGTATTCCATGTCCTTAGTCATGCGCACTTTATCAGAATGGTTTCTGCAGTGATAATATTCCACATGAATTACAATGGAAGGGAGATATAGAATGTTATGATAAAGTTATGTGACAGTGTCCTAATTATCCAAAGATATGGTGGTATAATTTAGTTTTAACATTTAAACAAAAGACTAAAGAATATTTTAAGAGTTAAAACTATATTTGAATTTTAGGATATACAAAAGAAAGATTCAAAGAATTGAATAAAAGAGCAGATAGAAAATATTGAATTATTAGACAAAAGTCAATTTGCAGATTTTATTATAACATTAACAAAGTATTATAATGAAAATTACCATATCAAAGACAAATAGTAGTTTATAAAAATAAATATTACAAATATAAAACTATTAACTAAAGAGAATAGAATTGGAAATAAAGAAAGTTTTGATTATAAAAATAGATAATAATAAGAATTACTATTCAATTTTTTTTGTTTGGTTTAAACCTTTTTTATCTTCATATATCTTCAATGTTAATAAAAAGATAGGAACTTTTTTTAATTTACTTACCAATACATATACCACTTGGATTAGAAGTCATACAGTTATTTTGGTCATACATGTTGCCATTTGTATTTACTGGTAATCCATTAGCGTTGTTTAAGTCAATTGTATTCAAAAGAACATTGTTAAAGTTAACATTATTATTGTTACTTTGATTGTCTACATAAAGACCATTTCCAGATTCAGTAATAGAATTCAAAGTAAGTACGCCGTTATCGGAGTTAACTAATGTTATTCCTGCCAAAGTATTTTGATAAAGTATGTTATTCTCTATAGTGGCTTGTTGTGTTGAGTATCCTGCAAAACCAATTAGGTTATTCATAAGTATGGATAAGTGTGCATTAACTATACTTGCACCAGTACCTGAATGCTCCTATTTGGTTATCTTTGGAAACAACTTCTTTTATTTCAACATTTTGAGAACCTGTCATTAAAATACCTGCTTGAAATCCCTGAATAGTACCATCTTTAATTACTACATTGTTAACATTTGGTACCATGATTCCTACTTTATTAGATGTTTTTTCTTGACTATCTACATCTGGTCCAGAAATGGTATGTCCATTAAGATCAATAACAACATCATTTGCATTTAATATAAGACCATCCCCGTCTGCACAGTTTAAGTTAGAAGTCAATACAACGTTTTGTGTTACAACTTGACCGCATGATGGACTTATGGCTAATGGTTGTTCTGATTCTTGTTGTTGTGTTCGTAATGGTGATTGTATGGGTGATGTTGGTTGCGTTTGAGCGCTTAAGGATATGGGTTGCATTGTTATTGTTGTAACGACTGAGAATGAGATTAGTGATGCTAATATACATGTCATTAGTGTTTGATTCATTGGTAGACGGTTTGATCCTAATGTATTTATATTAATCTCATTTTTATTGCATATGATTTTACTGTAACTATGTGAGATATATTTGTAAATACATTTGATGTTAATATTGCATCTTTGGAAAATACAATTACTCATAATTTGATAAGAATTTAGATGAATATTAAAAAAAGTATTACAATTTCAACTTGTCGCATGACAAAAAAAATTTCATCCGCTACTGCTACAATTAACTACTGCTATCATTCTCCATAATAATAATAAAAGAACACAAAGGCATATAATGGCATATAATGGCATAAGATACCTTTCTGAAATTGATATCACTATAGAGAATTGATAGTAATTCAGTGTATAATAATAGATAAACTACGGATAAATAAATTTATCAACTTTGAATACTAATTATAACTGTACGTCTGCTTGATTTTATTAGTTACAATAGATCCGTTTTTTTTAACATTAGAAGTCATTTACTAATATGTTCTTTACTTCCTATTCATGCCATTGATTTGTACATACATAATCAAAAGTTTTTATCATTATGATTATAACAATTTTTCAGGTAATTACTTAAAAAATATTACATTGTCACAAAAGGCGACATATCATATAGTTTTATGTACAATTTTAATGAATGATAATTTAGTTCAATTATTTGAAGATATTGTTAACTCCTTTGTATTTTGACTTTAAATTTATTAACTGTTTTTAAAATAATCAAACTTATCTTATCCTCTGTTAATTCCATGATACTGACAGAGAAAATTCCAGGTGTATGGTTAGCACAGTTCAAGGATGGTGGTCATGCACTAATGTCTCAATATCCTGAAAGATTAAGCACAATTGTAAATACATTTCTAGACAATTAATAATACTCATTTTTCTTATCAAATAATATATTAAATCTATTTATTTTCTAATGGATTTTATTTGATAGCAATCTTTATCTAATAAAAATAGATTTAATATTCTATATTAATTATAACTAAAAAACAAGATACAGTTGCATTTTCTGTATTATGCATTGCAATCGCATAAATAATAATTATTGATCTATGTTCTTGCTGAACTTATGGCCCGTTAGTAGATTTGAAAGTCTTCAAGTCGTAGTATTTGAGATCCATCTGATAAGGTCAATATTTTTGCTTAATCCCTCTGCATTATGTATCCCGTCACCAACGCCCATAAAATCACCTACTCAGTATATCTGTATTTTCTGCTGTGCTTTGGCTAATATCCATAGTAGTAGTCATAGTTTCATTTATGGTAGTAGTATCTTGTTCTGCTGCTGCATGTTCTCAGTATCATGTCTTTTTCTTCAACAGTCATATTTTTTGCAGCCTTAATTTTCTCATCCTCTGTCATTGCCATAAACTTCTCAAAACCTAGTTGTGATTCGCTACTTAGTGAAGGAAGAGGTTCATTTATTTCAGTATTTATGAATAAAGGTGAAATAGTATAAATACCAATAGGAATTGCTATTGC
>CAWIYT010000005.1:0-12040 GCA_963840085.1 uncultured Nitrososphaerales archaeon | reverse complement strand
ACGGTCCGCCCCGCGTGCAGCCCTTCAGCCTGTTGATGTCTCGCGACGCGAGACCCGATATTACCAGGGGAACTAAGGCGAAGAATGGCGCATGACCTTACGCCAGAAGACGCTTCTGATCGTGGGCGGGACGCTTACGGTCTTGATTGGCATCCTGTACGTCGTGTCGCGCAAGGTCTTGCTGCGAGGCTTCGGGGAGCTCGAAGAGCAGATCATGCGGCGCGACGCGCAGCGGGGCGTCAACGCCCTGCAGAACTCGCTCGCGGATTCATTTGAACATATTATAATTCATACTGGTCAGCATTATGATTTTAAATTATCAGAAATTTTTTTTAGTGAGTTTAGCCTACCAACACCTAACTATAACTTAGATGTTGGATCTACAACACCATGCATTCAAATTGCTGAAATGATTAAAAAATTAGAACATCTCTTTCAATCTAGTAAAATTGATATAGTTCTCGTTTATGGAGATACAAATTCTACTTTTGCTGGAGCATTGGCAGCAACAAAATCAAACATACATGTTGCACACGTAGAATCAGGATTAAGAAGTTTTGATAGGAGAATGCCTGAAGAACTTAACAGGATTCTTACAGACCATATCAGTAATATTCTATATTCACCAACTAAAACAGCCCTCGAAAATTTAAAATCGGAAAATATACAAGGTGAAATAATTAACACAGGTGATATATCTGTCGAAGTCATAAGAGATGCAGAATCAAAAATAAGTAGACTCTTCATTTTTCTCCCAATTAAAAATTGAACCAAAAAAATATTATTTATTCACATTACATAGATCAGAGAATACCAATCCAGAATGTTTAAAGTCGATAATAGAAATCTTTAATAAGATTCCTGAATCAAAAATAGTTTTTCCAATTCATCCTAGGACTACAAAAATCCTTGAGGAAAATAATTTGTACTATAAACTAAAAGAATGTAATAATGTAATTTTAATCGATCCGGTGGGATATATAGATTTTATAAATTTAATTAAAGAAGCCAACAAGGTTATAACTGATTCAGGTGGAACACAAAAAGAAGCATATCTATTAAGTACACCTTGTATAACTATAAGGAATAATACTGAATGGATAGAAACAATTAACGAAGGCTGGAATATACTAACAGGAATAGATGTAGAAAAAACTACAAACGCTATCATTAAATTGGTATCCTCAAAAATCCTCTAGCAGGAATTGTATTTTCGGGGATGGGAAAACATCTACCACCATCCTTGATCATTTATGTAATTATTAATGGAAAAGATTCTCAATTATTTAATTTTTGGGATAGAAAAACAACAGCTCATATTACTAATAAAAAATATCGAGTAAAGATAAATTGAGACTTGATTAACTTTAAGATTATTTTAATCAATTCAAATTTTATTATAAATATTTTCAAGTTGATTTACTACGTTAACTGGTTTATGCATCTCAGAAAATTTGTCAATATATTCTAGTTTAAATTCAGAACCTTTAGTCCACAAGCAAGAGACTCCAATGCAGTTTTACTAAAATTTTCAAGTATTTTATCATTAACAATTCTTATATCTACCTAAACTTAGTATTTTTTGAATAGGTTATGAATGAATGTCTTAATGTGTTAATAGTGTCTTTGTCCTGTTAAATATCATGTAATTCAATGACATATGTTACTCTTTTGTCATTATAATATTTAATACATCTTTTGCATAATTAAAAAGTTCACAGCTATATTCCTTATTTGTATAATATACCCATTAAGATAATTATGCTGACATTAAAATGATTATCATAATTTTAGACGATAATAGATTTAACTAAGATAGGTAGGATATACAGTCTATCCATTTTAATGGAGAGCAATAATCTTTCTAGACCAAAGAATGTTGCGTATGTTAAATGCAGTACAATCTTTTAAAACATTATTTTAGTTAATTATATACTAATATAATAAAATAAGATAATATGATATTTCTTATTAAGTACAATACAATGATATTTTGGATATGGGGAGTTATTTTGCTATCATAACTTGCAGAAATTCTGAAAAACTCATAAAATCTGCTATACTTTCTTTGCTTACGCAAATCGTTCCACCGAAATATATTATAGCTGTCAACGACGGATCTACAGATAATACACAAACAATCTTACAACAAATAAAAGCTGATCATGATAATCTATATATTATTACTCATCCTGATTTGGGATATGATATAACTAGAGTAGTCAAAAATTGGAATGAAGCATTAAGGATAGTGAAAGATTCGAATTTTGACAAGACAGATTATCATATGATTGCTACTGATGACACTGTATATCCTAAAGACTATACATCTAAAATGATCTCATTTTTAGATTCGCATTCAGATATAGTGATATCTTCAGGCCAACACGGAAAAGAGAGATCAATATTCCCTCATGGTGCAGGGAGATTCGTGAGGAATTCATTTTTTTATAAAACACGTTGGAACGGATTTTATCCGGAGAAAATGGGATATGAAACAGCAATATTGTACGAAGCTCTAAGATGCAACTATAATTTTCATATATTAAATGATTTAAAATTTGAACACAATAGACCTTTAGGAACTAATCACAAGTTTTATACTTTTGGTGCTAGTATGGTTACTCTCGGTTATCATCCATTTTACGTTTATGCAAGATTTGTAAAAAACATAATTACTGGTAAGGAGACAGGGAAAATTGGTGCATTTTTTATGTTATATCATTATTTGAAATTCAAACCAAATCGGTATGGTTTTGATAGTTTGTTTGATAAGGAAACGAGGGAGTTCGTCAGAAAAATACAAAAGAAAAAACTTGAAAAATTGCTCTTCAGCAAATTAACTTTTAACAAGCTATCCTTATTTAGATGAATTTGGAATCAAAAAATAAATATTTTGAATGCAATACTGATAATGACCGTCTTCTTGAACTTTAGCTCGGTCGAAGGTTTCGCCTAGATAGCCAACAAATATAACATTCTAATTCAATACAATCAACACAATTTATATGCGTTGAGTATATTTTTTTCATAATTTTCCCATATTAAGTTCTTTTTTGCAAATTCATAACCTTTCTTACGTTTATCATATAATTCATCCAAATTATTCTGATAGTACCTTAATTTAGTAACCAATTCACTATAGTCATCGAACGTATCACAGTAACCTTGAAGTGTATTTATCACCTCACTCAAGTCCGAAATACACAATACTAATAATCCTGAAGATGCATATTCGTAAGCCTTATTGGGATTCAGATATTTATGTGACCAATGCTTTTTCCATGGAATTATACCTATTGAGCAGTTTGCCATCTCATTAAACATGCTACACCTTGGAAGAAATTTCTTGAAAAAAACATTCTTGGAAGATTTGCCATTAATGCCAATAATATTTAATTTTCCTATATTATTCTCTTCGAAGAGACTGGGAAATCCATCAATGTTTCTGTAGCCAACAACATATTTAGCTGACTCCGAACCAGCATATACACAACACAACTCTTGAAATTTTTTTTGCTCTTTAAAAAGGATTTCATTCTCTAAGGGATAATTAGGCACAACAAAAATTTTTTTAGTTGTACCTAAATTTTTTAAATCGTTTAGAATAGAATATGAGACTGTGATTGTAGGAACACTACATATTACTTCATTTTCCCATCTAGTCCAGAGATCAATTAATCGTTTTATAATAAATCGCCTTCTGATTTTGTCTTTAATAATTTCAAAATTTTGTAGCTTTGAATAATTTTTTTTTAGCTCTCTTTCTCCTTGATTCCTACTATATAATGATGCATATTCATGATTATCATAGATATAAGGTATTTTGAATTGTGACGCCATCTTTGCAGCTACTATATTATGTGCATGAATTATATCTGGATTAGAATCTTTTCATTATCTTCTCTATTTTTTTCTTTAAATAATACCAATAAGGAAAAATTCCTAAATTAGTTTCGGATTTCCAATTTATTCTATAGATCTTTGTAAATAATTTGTTTTCATACAAAGAACCTTGGTTTCCTACAAATTCCACATCATGTCCTTCCTTTTTAGCAGTCAATGCTGCCTTTTCAATTCTCCAATCTGGTAAAGAATTATGAGATAAATGTAAGATTTTCATTTTATTATATAATTTGTCTTACTAGCTTTAGGAACCAAGCTGTATTCTGTTAAAATATTTAAATTCATAATAATTTTTTTTGCGATTTGTAGGATGTAGACCCAAAAGTCTTCTATAAAGATTACATTTTTTATATTTTCTTTATCTAAATTTTTTGAACTTGTAGTTTTTCCAGAACAAATTAAACCAGTCATCCATCGAATAAAGATAGGATTTACAGAAAATTTATATTGTTTTGTTAAGGAAATCTGGAAGAAATTATGCATTGAAAACTTGTAAAACATAAAATAGTTAAAGTTATTGAAATAATATATAATAAAATAGTCTAGTATATATTTTTTAATAATCTTTTACTATAATATTTGAAAATATGGCTCTGTTAAGTTAAGGAAAATTTATGATATAAATTATAAAATTCTTTTAAAATTGAGGACAGAACATAATATCAAAAAGTAGAACATACTATTATTTTACCCTTAACTTAACAATGCCGTTTAGAGAAAGAGAATACTCAAATCCTTAATTACGGCAAATACTTGTTAGGAATATACGTACAGAATACATTCTAGATTGAAAATGATGAAGATATGAAAGGAATTAAAATCTTTAAAATGAATTAATAGGAATTCATAATCAGCAAAATGTATTGTAGTAATTATTTTTTAAATGTATGTTCATATTTAAAAAAGGTTGGTATAAATTATTTATTGCTACAGTGACAATTACCTTCATAATCATCAATCTCACATTTTTCGCAAAACTTGTTTTCATAATTGTATAATGGCAAAAAGAATTGTTGCATCTCAGAACCACATTCTAAACAGTATCTGATATTTTCTTCTTTTCTTATTACGCTATTTTCCATTTTATATAATCATTATTTTTAAAATAATTATTATTACTTGCTTCTAATTTTAGACTAACAAATTATAGGAAATTTTCTTTTATTGAATATTATTATCAAATCTACTATAATCTGTATTATCTATATTAGGTTATTAAAAAGATTCAAAAGTTTTAGGTAGAGTAATCACATGTTCATTTAACGTTTATAAAAATAGTTGTTACTTTCTATAATCAGAAATACGTAGTATAATAGAGTATACAATGCTAACTTAAATCATTAACTAATTGTACCTTACTCTATTTATTAGGATAATTATTTTTAGTAGATTTTTTAAGAACAATTTTTAATAAACGGTTTAGTCAACCATCAAGAAAATGAAAAAGACAATTAGATTTATACAAATTAGATTATTGTTATTTCTTTTAAATGAAACTATTACCAGAGGCTATATTAATTTAGAAGATTTTTACCTCCGTTCAACCCAAACTTGAAATATTTATTTGTTATTGTAGTATTATCCTTGTACATAGAAACAAAGATTAGTATCCAATTCTGTACATGAAATAAATTGCATTCATTTTAAAGACAAGGATAGCAATCATCAAAACATTCTATTCTATCGTTGAAATACTATGGGTTGAAGCTTTCCATCAGGCTTTTCTCTAAAGGAACAGTGCAAATATTGAAATATTGGTTCAAGTAAATAAATGAATAGGTTACTATAGAAGGTACATTCTTACATGAAACAAATTTGATCCAAATTGTGGTCATTTCTATGACAATAATAATGTTAAATGATATTCACAATTATATATAAAATTTGTTGAACTTTTATTGGCAAAAACAGTAATTTAATTAAATACATAAAGTAAGTCTATAATTGGATATTAGTACATTAACTATAAAAAAAACTTAGGTGACTAAGTTTAAAGTCGTGGGAGAACTTAATGCATGCTGACTATAGATATAAAGATCATTATATTAAATATTGGATAATATAAGATCTTTATAGAACGTTAAAAAATTATTATTGTCAACTACATTACTTCCGAATATGCCAAGGCCAATTACCTTTCCAAGCCCATATTGTAACTCATGTGCTGCAATTTTATAATTAAATTTAGATTGTGCCTCATAATCAATCAAGATCTTTACATTAGGATTGGTGATATAGTTTTCCTCATGGTGAGTATATGAAAATGGATTGTTGTTAAAAGTAAATTCACATCTAGTAGAACACGCAAAATTGCTTCCGACCCATTCAGTAGTTTCCTTAGCCCATCTTTCTCTTACATCTTTCCATGCCTTTTCACCATCAAAGCCCCAAGTATGACCTTTAACCAAACTAATTTTGTTATTAGTTGGATCATAATCTACCTCTGCAAAAAACATATTTGCGTCAATTAGAATAATAGTGCCTCCATTTTCTACGAATTTCTTAAAGTTATTGTATTCTTGTTGAGTTACATATTCTGAATGACCAAGAACGAGAATATCATACAAATTGCTTTTATCTTGAGCAAAAATAAAACCATTATGTATATCTTGATCAGCTAAGTAAGTTAAATCGGCATTAGGAAGTAAAAGTGAAGTATAATCTCTAAGCTTATGTAATCCGTGGGTAAATGATGATTAAAGCTCCGTTCGCTATTTAGTAAATCTGAAGATAATAAGTCTAGATCTGTTGTAACAAATTCATTCGCTTTCTACTTTAACATATTTTTCAAAAAAATCATAAAATGAATTCTGATATGCTGCCATAGTAAAGGTAGGTAATACAAAACCTATTCTACTTTCTGAAACTAATAACTGTGAGCGATCTAAATCTTTATTTTCCGGTAGCTCATGGAGAGATAGCATTTTATTAATTCCCTCAAATCTAGTGTTGATACCATTTATTTCTTGATCTTGTGCGTAAATGGATGTAGTTAATAAAGTTCCTGATGTTATTATAACCAATAAAAATAACATAATTTTAAAATCCATAATTAACAAATGTTATAGGTGCTTAAATGAAATATGATGGAATTTTTCTTTAAAATTTTCTATATAAAGTTTTAGTAATTAACACATTATGTTATATATAATAATAAAATAGTAATACTGTTTTTTTTATACTGAGTGAATTCAATTAGAGAACTAATATAATAATGGGGCCCGTCTATTTTGTTTTTTAGTATATTTTCATTAAATGAAAGTTTCAGGAATTTGATAATCCATCAGAAAGATTTCTAATATTTACGTATTGGAATGAAGAAAAAAAGTAAGTCATTAACTCCAACATTTTCTAAATTAAACTAAGCTTTATCTCATTTTAATGAATAATATCTTCTTCGCAATTCAAAACTTCCTCTTTCTTTTAGTAGAGCTTGTTTCTTTTTGTTTATAGCTTATCTCTTTTTTTATCGAGTTTATCGATAATATTATCCCTTATTTGTTCTTCTTATTCATTCTGTGGATTGTTTTTTATATGGGCTTTATATTTCTTCAAAGTCCAATCCATTAACTCTATAATCTTTTGATGACGTTCATTATAACATTTCTTGATTATTTTTAATAAAATAATAAAAAACTTTTATCTCATGTTATACTATAAAATGCTTCTCAAATCTTGTTAGATATTTTTTTAACAAATTATTATTCGTTTGATTCTGCTATAAGAAATCATACCAAACTCTATATTAATTACTAAAAAATAATGATATGAAATTACTTCCATTAGCAAGAAAGTATTAAGAAAATTACAACGACCAAATATTATCCTCCAAAAAAATGGAGATAATATAGAATTCTAGGAAGATGGATGTATCTTGAATATAAAGATTCTCTAAGACTTGCTAAAAATAGTATTTACGATTATAAAAAAACCAAACTTATGAAAAAATTGGTAAAGCGTAAACATGTTATTTTAGATATAGGTGCAAACATAGGTTATTTTACTTTAACAATGGTAAAACAAGCTAGATTAGTTGATGCATTTGAACCTTAAGCTCCAAATTTTCAATTATTGAAAAAGGATATCGAAAGAGATACTACAAATTCATCTTTAAATAATGTAGAACTTTATAAAAGAAGTTCAACAATGATTTCACCCTCTGAACCCATGGGATGTGCCATTATTTATTTTGTTGTTAATATCTCCAATATCTCCACTTTCTCCAGTTTTACGATTGATATTTCTTCTTAGAAATTTCAATGCATCATTCCATTGCCTATTAAATTCATAATCATTTAATAGAGGTAAGCAATGATTTTGATTCCAGTAATAAGCCATTTGTTTAATTATATCTAGCGGCATTTTTTCTATTGTTTTGTAGTAATGATTCCATCATACGTAATAATTTTAAATGTCGATTTTGTCCTTCCAGAATTTTAGTTTCTGGCTTTCAGAAATCTTCAATTCGAATTTGATAACTTACATTATTATTTTTGCTACTATTATTTAATCCATATTGGATACCCTACTTATCACAAATATTTCCATTCCAATCTTCTATATCTTGGGAATAGAAAACTTGTTGTTTTAACATTCACTATGACTATAGGTAAAAAGAATTTTCACTTAATATTAGGACTATGTTAAACTATTTTCTCTCCCTAAATTTCATTCATTCAACCCAAATTAATTGATTGTTCTGGTAATTTCAAAATAAATGTCTATTATCTATACTAAAGATATTATTAACTATTCGATAAGTACTTGCTTCTGCTAAAAAAAACATATTTATTATAATGTTATATACTTAATTAACTAGTTTAAGTAAAAAATCTTCATTAACCATTTAAAGTCATTCAGAATACTATTTACATGTTACCAATAGAAAAAATAAAACTCAATATTCATAACCTGGTACATTACAAAGATAAAAGTCATAAGATAAAACTGACTCCTGCTAATACCAATAAAGTAGACAAGTCAACTAATATTAAAGGTTCTGTCCCTTCTCTTAATGATATGGAATTTAATTGGATGGAAGATTACTAATTTTTGCTTTAAATTTAGAAACTTTTTTTATCGTATATTTTTTAAAATAAATTAAGTTTTTACTCGCATACATCCAATACCCAGATAAAAAATCTTTAAAAGAAATTTGTTGCGTTGGATTATCTTAAATTCCAATAATGAACTATCTTTTAAAACGGATCGGTAAATTATAAATATTATATTAAATTATTAAGTTACGGTACTTTAAAAAAACCAGTATTTTGGCCTTATAAATAAAATATTAAACAACTAACAAATTAATTATTAAATCCATGAGTTATCAAAGCTGAAATGACTAAATTTTAAATTAATTTAAAAGAATAAAAAAATGGAGGTTTTTATGACCTCGATGGAGAATTATCGACGCATACTACGTCTGCTGTTACGCTACCGAGTGGTGCTCCTGGTATTGTAGCATTACCAAATACTTCTGCAGTTGCAGCCCATCCAGTTTCATTAGCTAAAGGCTGAGAGGCACGTATTGTAGAGTTACCTGCAACGATAAATGATCCACCTGTTGAAAAGTCACCTGCATCACATAAAGCAGTAGAAGTAATGATTGAACTAGCAGTACCAGCGAAACCTACAGAAGTATTACCTACAACTGTATATAGATCTGTTACTTGTGTTTTATTATCTCTATCTCTGTCATCTTTTCTATCCTTATCATCGAATTTAAAATGATTACAAAATTCTACTGAACTTACAAAGAAGCCTTCAAATGGACCTGTTCTACACTCATATTTTTTATCGTCTGTTGGGTATTGACTGTAATAACTATCGTTGTATGAATAATCGTCTGAGTATCCGTAATTTTGAGCCAAGGCAGAGTTGCTATTAGTAAAAGCAGCTAAACCTGAACCCAGAATTAAGCTCATCAATAGAGCCATAGGGAGATATAATTTGTACATCGCGATCTACTATTATTTCAATATTTATATGCAGTAAGTAAGATAAAAATCTAACAAATTAGAAGAATTTTAAAAATAATCAAAATATTCAAACTATTAACTTGTAAACGATTATGTTCTATTAATTAGAGAAATGGATACTTATTCTTTTTATAAAACAATTAAATATAAAATTTCATTTCCATTTTCACGATTGATGAGTTCCTAAATTTTTGTGCTTATTTTTTAAAAAATTTTACTAATATTTGTTATTATCAGTATTATTCAACTATCTTTATATAAATGATATTACAACTATATATCTGATGATAGTTACATAAAATTGTAAATTCTAATCCATTATATTTTTCTATCAAAAATATTATAATAACAGTATTCAGTAATTTTTTTAACAGTGTTTTACCGTATGTCTTAACTAATATCTCAAGAACTTATGATCTGATATATTGGTTTTGACTTACTTTACTATATTGTAAAAATATATTGGTAACTGTAGATAAAGGATCAATAAAATGTTCTCGTTAAAAAATAATATAATGATTAGTATAATATCATAATATGTTTTCGATTAAGATTACATATTATATATTTTGAATTTCAAAATAAGCTTTTATATACTCCTATCTTTTTTGTTCTATATTCATTTACATATAAGAATAGAATATACAAGTATTATTTTAGCTCTTTCCCATACCAACGTTTTCATAATATTCAGCTTACAATAATCGACCAATATTTCAAAATCATTTTATTATGATATTTGAGTTATTAAATTTTTATGCATCTGCCATCTTGCAAAACTTTTCATTAAACTAACGAGCTCTCATCGTTTAATGAAATCATGAGACTTTAACATTTTGAAATTTGCTGGAATTTCAACTTTTTACCAATATCATACAAACTTGAAATATCTTTAATTCAAGCCTTAATATTGCTTCATCAAGCCAAGAAGAAATAATCAAAAGTTTTAGTATGGCCCTCCGCGTTTTTTGGGTTATGATAAAATTTTAAATTTTGGTTATAAGTTTTATCAGAGATAGTGAAACAGATTATAATGATTTAACAATATTCAAAAAGAGTAATTGAAAATAACAAATGGAAAAATTCACGAATTATTATTCAAATATAAATATAAATAATTCCCATATTTTGTAATGGTTAAGTAAACTGATTTAACAGATTCAGGCATTTGATATTTTGACAATGAAAAACATATCTACATATTTGAATTTTATTATAATTTTGAAACTTAAGATAATTTTTGTTCATACTCTTTATTTGTGTCTATATAATAAATGTAATTTTCACAACCTGTAATATTTATATATTTTTTTCTAGTTAAGCTTTCTTTTTTCTTTATTTCTTATCAATGTAAATTCATTTCCACTCAGTCTATTAAATATGAAATTTTGGTTTATTTAAATTGGTATATTATAATTACTAAATTTTAAATAATTTTAATGAAGCTTTAAAATAATCTTTAAAATTTATAAACCTTTTAGTTCTAACAAATTAGTAATATTTTAATCATGAAATAAAAAAATTGGGTCTCATAGACACTGTCTATGATATTGGTGATAAGGCTGATTGTAGTTGTAGCATTGGGTCGCCAGATGGTAATACTTGACTATTTTGTTGGATTGTTGGATTCATTTGTTGTGCTATTGGAAGTTGGAAATTAAGTGCTGCTGTTCTTGATTGTGTTGATTGTGCTGCTACTCCTGGCAACTCCGTCAGTTGGTGGCAGATCAAGACAATCTGAAAGTATTCCAAGTGAAACTTCTACATTTCCGATTATTTGGTCGACTATTGCTTGGATATCAACGGCTTCAATAATTTCTTCAGCGGTTAAGTCTATGAGAGGTATATCCAAGCAAGTCATTAATTGCTTGCTGCTATTGTCAAGACTATGCTTGATATCTGTTGTTCAACGATTGGAGTCAAGGCTGTTTCTAGATTGGCTATTAGACTTTCTGTGTCAATACCTCCTGTTGCATTGATTGCTGCGCATATTTCGAATATGGTTGCATTTTCGTCTAATCCTGAACTATTTGCAAGTTGTTGCTGGAGTATTAGGGCTGTATCAACGTCTATGACTAATGGTAGAGTAATGTTTACATCTCTATCATGAATCTCGAATTCAGCTGTTACATTTACAAGGATTGCTCCGCTGT
>CAWIYT010000004.1:0-5847 GCA_963840085.1 uncultured Nitrososphaerales archaeon | reverse complement strand
CTAATATTATTTTAAACCATTTGAAAAAGGTTTTGGAAGGATAGATAATATAACTTATTCTGGTTCTTAATTTAGTAGTAAAAGATATAGTTATGGATATTCTATTTCTCGTCTATGGTAATAATTAGAATTTAGAGAAACAAAGAACATCCACAACAATTCTATTTGTGTATTCTTTATATATATTTTCTTGGTCTCAGCCTGCGAAATACCAAGACATTAGTGATATATAGAGATGAGAATAAAAAAGTTACGTGTCTGTAGGAAACTGTTTTAAGATTCGATTCTTACCAATTTTACATAAAGAAGAGAATTTCGGCATTATTATTAAATGAATATTTTATTCAATTTAGAAATCAACATAATTGGTTATGGATTGCAATAGAACATGTACGTAAAACAGGTTTAGGAATCCCTCTATCTAAAAATAAAATAAAGTTTGTAGCAGAAAATTTTGTTCGATTGGCGTTTTTGTTTATGATAAATACTTGGTATAAACCGATATGGAAAGAAGATTATTTCTACAAAATATGTAACTTTCTGCATTTGAAACATAAATTGCATTCATCCTTGGAAGAGTCTCATTGAAAGAGTCATCATAGTATTTCACAAATATAAATTAGATTGTTTTGATGTTTACTATCTCTTACTTAAAAATAATTTGATCTGCCAATGTATACAATTGGGTTGAAATATTTATTTACGCATTTAATACCAAAATAAAAAATATAACCACATCCTCAATGGTTGTAAATGAATATTAAAAATTAATAGGTCCGAGAAAATTAAGGGATATTTAGAGGTAATACAAAAGGTTATAACTTTAAATTCAACCTTCATTCTGTATTATACTTAAAAATAATTCTTATCAAAAGATAGTATTGATATTAGATTAGCTTGTCTAATTGACATTAGTCGTTTTTAACAGATGCGTTATGGCTAGATTGTACTCAATTTTCTTTATTTCATACCTGGTTTCCATTAAAAACTCTAGTATTTCTTTGGAATATAAATTACCAAATTTCCAAGTGTTATTTTTAACTGAATACCTGTATATGAGAATATAGTCTGTCATCCCAATAGAATTGTTGTGGATGTTCTTTGTTTCTAAAAGATCATAACAACACGTGCGAAAATTCAATATTCACAGTTAATACTGTTTCGTTATATTACCAAAGTAGCTTTTCTAGTTATGATAAAATCTATTTAGTTTTGAACTGTTTTACCTTCCTTTAATTTTTAATTTATATACAAATTGGTTAATTAGACATTTATTCAACTTTAATTATATCGATACTATTCAAATTTATCTTTTTGATTTATGTATTATTTTTCCTTTCTTATTTACCATATATTATGTTTTACACTATATCTATTCTTATCAAAATAGTACTTTCCTGTCTCTTCTTGTCGTTAAGTACAGGAATTTTCTGTTATGATATGGCTATAAATGCTTAAACCTTGGAAACACACTTCTTGTCCAGTTCGCAATCTCTTTGTAATATTGTATGACGTTTGGGATAATGGATACAACTTTTTACTAGCAGTTCCGTATATCGTATCTCGATGTACATTGCTTTGTTCTACATCAAACAAAAAGCGAGAAAGTAAATTATTATAGAGAGTTTTAGTATATAGAAAGCATTAGAAATCTATGTCTTATTGGATGTTTGAAATGTCTTCCAGCTCATACCTCCTGCTCTCTTTTGTTTAAGTAACGTTCTATCTCATATTGGCTAATTATTTTATCTTCTTACAAATGGAATCAAATTCATAATTCGAAACCTGTGAAGGAATCTGAAAAATAAAGGCTTTTAGCTTACCTACCATAATTTAGTAAATATATAATGAATTGTGCTTAGAAGGAAAATATGGTTTAATATTTTTAATTAAGATTATTCGAGTTTTATTTAAAAATAAAAAAAATTTATCATTCAAACTACCAAAAATTAAAAAATAAAATAAAAATTAGAGCTTTTCAGCTCTGTTTGCTTTCTTTTATCTATGTTTCTATTGAAGTGCTGCTATTACTCTTTTATTTTTATGATTGCTCCAGCTTCAATTAGACAATCAACAAATTTTTGAGATTCGTTCTGTCAAGTCGTGATCCCCACCTGCGAATGCGAGAATAGCATCTTTAATATTCTCCTCAGTTAGGCTAATTGGTTTTTTGAGTTCAGCACATAGCTCGTCTACACTATTTGCAAATATCTCTATGTCAGTTCCTGGTATAGTAACAGGGTCTGGGCCGCCAAGTATATTATTGATATTGTCTCTTAGCTCGGCACTAATGGCCTTAACACAGTCATCACATTTTTTTGGTTCTTCTCCTGCTCCTCCTTTGTTGTCGTTATTGTTTATACATACAAACCTAGAGTTGCTGTCATGACCTGATGATCTATCGTCGTGTCCTCCTCTACCGTTGTTTCCAAAATTAGCGCCATTTGCACCTTCATCTTCTGCTTGTGCTTCAGCTGCTAGAGCACCAAGATCAGATGTTCATCGGATCTGTACCAATTTCATTTCCACTGAATCCATTGAGATTTACATTGATATTGTTACATTTAATTTTCTTTACAATGACACTACTATCTTTGGATTTATCGTAGCTGTTGTCTTTTCCATATGGTTTCTTGTCATAGCTGTTCATTCCATAGTCTGTTCCATATTCTGGTTCATAGCTATTGTACTTGTTGTCTTGTCCATAATCTTGTTCATAGCTATTGTACTTGTTGTCTTGTCCATAATCTTGTTCATAGCTATTGTACCTTTGGTCCATTCCATTGAATTCTTGTGCTTGAGCTCCGATCATAAATGATGGGTATGATAGAGCAATTATTCCAGCGACTAATACAGTTGCTAAAAATACTGAATTAGCTTTTGTTGTAAATGATGTTTTACTCATTATGTAACATTACTATGGTTAGATATAATTAAGGTTCGAAGGATGAATAGGGATTGATAAAATATATTCTAATTCTTTATTCAAAAAATAGAAGAATATTAAATAATATTATCTACTTTGTTGGTTCTATTATAATTTGGGGAGAATTTTATAAATAAAATACTAAAATATACTATAATTAAATACAGAACTTAAAAATTGAACATATTACTACTTGCGCTCAGGTTAACAGCCACTTAGTCATTATATTATAAGTTGGAATAAATAACTAATAAGATAACTAGATAAATAGTCTAGATAATTTATTGAGCCTATCACAAAATTAACCTCAGGTAGAAAATTATATATTATTAACTAAATGTACAAGACCAAGATAGTTCTCGTAGTCTTTATTCTTTTCATAGCTTGTAAATGATTTCCTAGATTTATTGTTTACTATGGTTTTGATATTATTCATATTATTTTATATTACTATTTTACTATTTATCTTAGAGTATGAATTTGTTCTATTTTTTAGTATTCATATTCTATATTACTATTTTACTATATATTTATCTTGGAGCATCAAGAATCAAGCATTGAATCATAGAAAAATAAATGGTAATTGTACTTTTGAAACTACAAAAAATCAATTCAATTTTTTGGTTGAAGTGTGCCTTGTTGCATAACTCAGTATTCCTAACACATTTAGCTAACATCTCTTAGTCAATATACTGTGAACTGGAACAAGTACAATGGCTCTCTTGTTAAACGGGTAGAAGTTTACTTGATTTTGACGTTATTGATAACTGGTATTCTGAACTAGAAAAGTTGAATAAAGGTAAAGAAGATCGAAAATGTAAATCCAGATTCATTTATCAACTTATTAGGTTACATGAGAACATATTTTCATTTACCATACAAACAAACAGAAGGAGTAGTTAGGAACCATACTTCAAATACGTTGCCATCAGTTCCAGATTATAGTAACATTAGCAGAAGAATAAACAAAATAATTCAAAATAAATGAAGATGATGATGATGATATATCTAGTTTACAACATGATAATTATTTTGTAATTGCAATTGATTCTACTGGCATAAAGGTCTCAAACAGATGGTGAATGGATTAGACACAAGTGGAATGTCAAAAGAGGCTATCTAAAGATACATGTAGCAGTTGACATTAAAAAGAAAAGAATTATATCATTTCAAGTAACTATTGAACAAGGACTTTATGGAAAAGTACTACCACAACTGATAGATGATATAACAATAAAGCAGAATAAAGTAATCTATACTGCAATCATGGATGGTTCTTATGACAGTAACAATAATTTCCAACTATTATCTTTAGAGGATTCAATCCTGCAATAAAGGTTAGAAAGAATTCCAGATGTAAAAATACTAACCATCATATTAGAAACAAGACGGTAAAGATGCAGAAGAAAAATACTTTTCAACAATGGAAAGATAGCGTTAGATATGGACAAAGATGGATTACAGAAACAGTATTTTCATGTATAAAAAGAATGTTTGGTGAATATGTTACTGCTATCAGGTTTGAGAACATGATAAAGGAAATAACAATAAAAGTATCATAAAAGCATCATTGTATAACTGGTTTCAAAGTATAGCCATTAGATAATTATGAATTAGTATTGGAAGATAGATGAATGATTATGAGTTATGCAACAAAGCATTGAAGTGCATTAATAATAACAGTTGTGATTACAATATCTTCTCCATTTCCTGCCTATTAATAACAAAATAAACAAGATTACAAGTCTTCTCATCCAAATAAAGCAGACAAGATATACGCTTTGCATTATCATTCAACCAACATTGAAGGATATTCGATCTGGTACTAAAGTTTCAACAGGTGGATGAGCAGCTACAACAGAATAGAATAAAATAGAATAATCATCTTCTATTTTTTCTTGCTCTTTTGTTATTTTATCTGCAACTTTTTAGTTGAATTAAGATAATAGAATAGTAATATATTACTGTATTTTTTTATAAATTTCTATTTTTACATAGATTTCAGATTATTTATATATAAAAATCATGATAAACAAAATGATCTTTGATTGTTTGATAACAAAAACTGAACCAAATTTAAAGGAGAATCTCCTCTCAGGACTTTTCAAATATTATTCTACATTCTTCTATCTTTTGAATAAATTAAAATATAATACTTTATCCCTCTCTATCAATTTTTCGAATTCCAGATATACTTTAAATTGATAGATTTAAATGATGATAACATCCATAACAAGAAGTCCTGGTAGAGTATTTTTGGCTACACTTTTAGTCACAGGAATAATTGCTCTATCATACCCTTCATTTATGATCGGAGCTCAAGCCCAACAATACTATGGAATGTACGATAACAAAGATCCACTAGTTGAAGTCGAGAAATTAAAATGTAATAATGATAATTTCAATATTGATTCAACAAATCCCCAAATACTATCTGATGTAGCACATAAAATACTGTCTCTATATGCCGAAGAAGGTACCGAATTGGGTGCAACAGCAGATAATAGTGATCAATACAGTTTAGACGAAAACTTTGTATTTAGTTGTACAAACGATAACAGCGAAGTAGAATTCCCTGTCGGTTAAACTATACATTTGGACAGGAAACCCAATATTTATTTTTTTTATTATATTATTTTGAAGGTATAAAGTAATTATTATTAATTAATTTAATTACGTACTCTGGAATATATTGAAAAAATAATGTCTTTTTTACAATTTTCAGATCAGCCTGTTAGGTGTTTTAAAACATTGTCATATTCCACTATATCAGCATAGAAGTAGCAGCAGTACATATACACAATATGGCCATACATAGGAGAATTACAATAATATAGTATGAAAGAAAGAGTTACAGAATGTTTGCAGAATGGATTATTTAGATACTATTTGAGAGTATTTTTGCAATTATCCAAATAGAA
>CAWIYT010000003.1:0-3915 GCA_963840085.1 uncultured Nitrososphaerales archaeon | reverse complement strand
CATATCTTAGGCCAACAACCAAAACATCTAAGATACCTTCTTACAGTACATAACAGATTATCTTCTGTTTCGTAGTTGTAATTGGAGCATACATCTTTCTTCAGATTCCTGTTTACTTTTGTTTCTACTATATTTAGGAATGGTGCATCGTGTTGGTAGAAATATAGCAGTTAGCCAGTTTGATTGTCTTTCCATATACTGTTTTGTCTTGTTGCTTACATGAAATGATGCATTGTCTATTACAAGTATGAATCTCTTGATACTTCTCCTGGATACATATCTTTTGATACTTTTTAGATGGTTTATGAAATCATTGCTGTTTCTTGTCTTGCTTGTATTGAATTTGATTCCATTCATTGGGGATAGAGAAGTGTAATGAATACATTGACTTTATCATTAGATACTTTATCATTAGATACTTTATGAAATATCTTTTGCTGTTCTCCTCTTCTCATGTATGTTCTTGTTATGTATGGTTGAAGTGTAACCATGTTTCTCTCAAATCCTAGTAGAATCTTTTTTAAAAAGAGCAGATGATATCTTCTTGTATCTATCTATTTTCCTTTTTTCCTCATTAATTGACACCAGATTTTTGCTATAGTTCGATAAGGTATTCCTTCTGTCTTTGCTTTATAGCAACACTCTCTGTATTCCTCTTTATCATGGTACTCTTCATGAATGAACTAGTTCTTTTTTTCTGTATAGAGATAATTCAAGCCTACAATTTACAAGTTGATAGTTATATCACAAGTAAATCCATTTCTATATTTATGATAAACGGATAGCACAATGTTGTAAAAGATTAGAGACTTAACTTAATAATGATATAAAAAATGAATGATAAATCAGAAAGTTGTTTTTTTTTATTCGTCTACATTTGTTAAAAATAATAATGTAATTTTAATCATTATCTAATTCTTGAAATTGGAGCATGAGTTTTGTGGCTAAATAAAAGAATAAAATAATAATGTATATTTAATAGTGTTTAATTTATATTCAATGGTATCAAGATCTGTTGAGTAATAATTTTATTTGAAATTATTATCCTTCCTTGAATACAATTGATTTCCTTTTTCATAACTCTTTACGTCCTCTTCTCACAATGTGTATGTTGTGGTGAAAACTCTTCTCCAGCGACACATCCAAAAAACATGTCACCTAACTGTATCATTCCCGCTTCAGTATCTCTATTAAAAACAAATGGAACATCTAATATTTCGTTGTTATTATCTCCTTGTTTTTCTAAAGCATCCTTTGCGTTTAAAATTTCTACTTTATATTCACCTCTTGTCATACCTACAACACTTATTTGATCTACGTCATCTATTGTATCTTCAAGTGGTACTTTTACATGTATTTTTACTTCTTTGGCACCAGTATTGTCTTTTCCACTTAACTTGTTATAGTTTACACTTTCATTGAATTTGTTTAATGCGGAGAATAATTTTGCAGTAGCTGAATCTGAGGATCCAATGTTTCCTTCATCACAATCATAAAGAGAAACTTCATTATTTGAAATTGCTGTTTGATTTTTATTATTAACATTTACGGCATATCCACATACGAAATATTGATCTGTTTCTATAATTGAAGATATATCATTACTTTTAGCGAATTGTAAATTGACTACCATTATGTTGTTTTTTATTTTATTCTTTTCTTTAACTAAATCTACATATTGTTCCTTTGCTTCTCCATTGACATACGAAACTATTTTTATTTTTTGTATGTTAGGATCAATATTGTTTATGTGTAATTTTATTTTTAAATTCAACATCTCTCTATCGTTTTTAGCTTTATCATTGTCTTCTTGATTATTATTACCATCATTAGAGACGGTTGCATGAACATCTCCCATTACATTGATAAAATATAAAGATATTAAACCAATAAGCAATAAAAGTGATATGTTTCTAGATTTAGAATCGAGTACGTTCATTATTAATAATGAACAGATATTGTTATTTTAAATTTCTTTCCATTGTAACTGTTTTTATATTTAGAAGAGAAAAACGAAATAATTTATAGTAATTTTCTTTCATTACTATATGAAATTAACAAATTCAAATGAGTTCTCTAAATCGTTGTACATATAGTTTAGTGTATATTTATAATTTAGATATTAATACCTAATAACATCTAGTTACATAATAAATATCCAATTTAGTGAATTTTATATAATGATTGTATATACTATGATTTAAAGGTATTAGTACAAGTCTATATAATATCCAAAGTTTATTTATAGTAAAAATTTAATTATGTTACATAATTGTATCATATTCTTTTTAAATACAAAGATTTAATACAAGATATGCAAATTAAACAGTATCGAAATAATATCAATATTGTTAATAGTTTATTTAACAGGGAATTAATTACTCCAATATTGTTTTGTATCAGTAATGTTCATACATGAAGTGATTCGTAATGAAACATATTTTTGTAATTTCTTTTTTTGTAATCTTAATTACTACATTTGTTTTAAACTTTAATACAATTGTTTATTCTCAGGAGCCACTGCCTAAAACTCAAAACCATTATAGTACTGAATCAGCTAAAAAACCATTTAACGTTGCAGTTGCTTCAGATTGGGGATGTGATGAAAATGCCAAATCAACTGCAGAAAATATCCAAAGCAAGGATCCAGAACTCGTTATTGCAGGTGGGGATGCAAGTTATGATAAATCTGCTAGTTGTTGGTTTGAAATAATTCAACCTTTTCAATCAAAGTTGAAGATAGCGATGGGAGATCATGAGTATAGTGACACTAGTGGTGGTGCAACAGGCATTATTAACCAATACCTAAAACCTTTGAATCTAGTAAAAACATATTACTCTTATGATTTGAATAATGCCCATTTTGTTTTTATTGATCCCTATATTGATTATGAACCAGGCTCAGCTCAATATCAATTCATTGAAAATGATTTAAAAACTGCTTCTACCAATCCAAATATAGATTGGAGATTTGTTGTTGAATCTGTACCTATGTATACCTCGCCTTCTAAACATCCTGCCGATTTTAATATTAGAGATATTTATCATCCACTTTTTGATAAATATAACGTAGATTTAGTATTGACTAGTGATAATCACAATTATCAGAGGACTTTTCCATTAAAATACAATAACGGTGATAGTTCTAATCCTATAGTAGCAAATGGAAATCAAGTCGCTCATAACAAAGCAAATAATAACAATGGAGTAATTTACCTAGTAACTGGAACTGCAGGAAGATCGCTTTATGAATTAGAAGGACAATCTCCATATGTTGTTAAACAGGACGATAAACATTATGGATTTATAAATATTGATATCAATGGTAAAAAACTGGAAGTAAACTTTCATGCAAATGCAAATGCAGTTATGGGTAAATTCAACTATCATAGTATAAACTATCAAAATAACCCGATAGATCAATTTACTCTTTCAAAATAAAAACAGCTATTAATGATTTTGATAAATTTTGAAATAGGAAAACAAACTCGTGTTTAGAAAATTTTACAAGATAATTCATTATGCTATCTCATACAGTTCTTTTTGTTTTATTCTATTTTTATTGGGAAAAATAATTTATTATATTCAATCAAAATAAATTTATTCAAAATATTGTGATAACTTCAAAAAACCTTCTCATAGGTTTATCTCTTTTTTAAAAATTATAATAGTTTTTTGCGTCAAAACTCTGTTTGATGTTGTATATTTTGTATATTTTGATTATATAAAATAATTGTCAATAATAATTTATTTTTTTATATAAATTCAAATCATATTACAATCTACAGAAATAAAAAGTAGAATATGCTTTGATTATAATATTATTTGAATATATACATATACTTATAGAAAATTAACTTGATTGAGATAAATTTGTTAGATCTGATATATATTACAACTATAGCTTAAATTTCT
>CAWIYT010000002.1:0-15834 GCA_963840085.1 uncultured Nitrososphaerales archaeon | reverse complement strand
AGATTTCTCGTCTATATCTTTATTCTCCATTATTGCATGAAGTAGACCTTTAGAATTCCATTGAATCTCTTCAACTTTAAAATCAATATCAAGATTCCTATAAAATGTAAGAAATTTATCTAATTTTGAAATACCTTGCTCTATTTTTCCTTGTAATAAATATGATGCTATAATTAAGAAGCTAACAATAATTTGTCTTGTAATTGATTCTTTTGGCATCTCATTAATTATTTCTTTGGCAATTTTCCTTCCTTGATTATAATTGCCATTTTTAATATAATCTTCTGAAAGTAAAAGTTTTGTTTTTAAACTTTCTTCATTTAACAAATTTGTTTGTTTTGTTTGTATCCTATTTTTCCTTCGACTTTGTATATATCTAATTGCTCTATCTCTTTGACTTTTTGTCTGTATAAAATTATTAAATTTTTCACTATTTTGAGTTTGTGATATTGATAGATTTTTCAATAATTGTTCATTTACAGATATTGCTTTATCATAATGAAAGGTGTAATTTGAATATAATGTGTGCAATTGATCAAGAGCAAATATATTATTTGGATCACGTTTAAGTGCATCTCTATAGCTATTTTCTGCTTCTTGGTAATTATGAGGACTCTGCTTTCCTAGCTTCATAAATATATTACCCTTTTCAATCATAATGTCTATAACAAATTGAGGATTATGTGATATTACTATATCAAAAATTTGAATTGCATCATTATATTTTTCAAGTTTCTCCAATGCCAACCCTTTTGCATTTAAGGCTTCAATATTTTCAATAGAAGGTTCGATTGTTTTATAGTATTCTATAATTTGTTTATCAGTTAATTCTTGTCCTTGACTTTTTTTTAATTTTTCTTCGTACTTGTCAAGTCTAATTATTTTATCATAGCATTCAATAGCTTTATTAAAATTATCCAGCTTGTAAAATAATTGTCCTTTTTTTAACCAAGCATTGAAATTATTTGCATCAATTGATATTATTCTGTCATAACATATTATAGCCTCATCATATTGTCCTAACTCTTGATACTTTCTTGCTTCATCATTTGATTTGTTTATTTCATTTGTATAATTTTCGGAAATTCTCTTGTAATACTGTTCAGCTTCATCATGTTTACCTAATCTCTCAAAAGCAAAAGCTTTTGCATTTAAGGCTTCAATATTATCAAGATCCTTCTCTAATACTTTATCATAACATTTGATAGCTTCCTCATATCTATTAAGTCTCTCAAATGCTAACCCTTTTGCATTAATTGCATCAATATTCTTTGGATCTATTTCTATTACTCTATCATAACATTCTATTGCTTTCTCGTATTGGCCTAAATTACTGAGAGCAAGTCCTTTATTATAAAATGCAATAGTATTTTGTGGATCTTCCTCTAATACTTGATTATAAGCTTTGATAGATTCATGAAATTTTCCTAAATATTTGAGAGCATTCCCTTTAATATTCCAAACAGGAATATAATCTGGATCTATTTCTATTACTCTATCATAACATTTTATTGCTTTCTCGTATTGGCCTAAATTACTGAGAGCAAGTCCTTTATTATACCAGGAATCTATATTATTTGGCTCATGTTTTATAGATTCATCATAATAGGTTATTGATTCATTATATAGAGATTCTAATGTTTCCTTTGCATATTCTGACTTTGACTTTTCATAGAGTAACTTAAAATAATTTCCTTTATCCATAACCTTTCTGGCCAATTTGTTCCATTCTTGATAATTCTGTGGTTTACTTTCTATATTACGAATACGTAAATGTATACTTTCATCTTTTGCAGCGAGTTCATCAATATTGGATCCCATAATGATCATCTAAATCTCCATAGGTTTAATCCTTTTTCATTATCAAGTATTCCTCTCAATTGATCAGTCGATACTTTTAATCTTCGGTCAGTTGAGCTTTTAAATATAGTATTTTGGTTGTAAAGATAAAGTCCGTTGTAGAAAAACATTTTATTTATATTCTCTTTAAAATATATGATAACCCTATCCTAGTTTCCTTTTGTTCATTTTCTTCTACTTGGAGGAAACTTAACCCTAACTCTTTTGGTAATCGAATTCCTGGCAAATAAAAATTCTTTAAAAATGATAGCTTGTCTGTCAAGTCATTACTGTTCAAAATTTTAATTGGATAATACCTTAATAAGTCTTGTATAATTGGTTCCAAAATATTTCTAGACGACCATTCACTTATCCACAAACCTACTGCAAACTCGGGAGTAACCATTCTTATTTCATCATGAAATGGTGTTTGATCATCTAATCTGAATATACTATTGTCGGTAATTGTGATATCTGATCTTCCATGTAACATGTTTGCAAAGGAATATCTCATATCAATCTCTCCATCTTCATAGTCAAAATAAAACATTTGAGATCGTGGTGAAAGAGATGAATCCGATACTAACATTCCTTCCCATTTTCCAATGAGTTCTTTTTCATTTGGTTTATGACTTAGCTCATCACTATTGAACAATGTCAATAAATCTTGTTTTGTAAGAAAATCTACATCATAAATTTTTGACATACTAAAACTGAATAATTCTCTTCCTCTTCCAAATTGACCCAAAAAAGCTTTTCCTAGAATTGTATTTTCATCAACTATTTTTAGCAAGTCATATGCATTAGAAAATGGAAAATCTTGATATTCAAGATGAACTACTTTACCATACCCAGGTACCTGTTTTTCACTTGCAATACTTTTAGCATTTATTACTTGAGTTTCAAATGGATGAGTTACTCCTTCAATTCTGTTATTTTTATATCCAAATCTTTTATAAAAGCCTCCAAAATATCTTAATGCAGTAGTAATTGCATCTACATCTCGTCCATAAAATCCCTTCCAATATATATTATTATAAATTTGAAGTGTCTGTGGATTAAATTTCCAATTTTTTCCTACAACAATTTTGTCTTCATCTGAATTAACTAATGCCTGCAACAAATTTTCCTTATGATCGACTACGGCAAACTGCTCTGAAATTTGTTCTGTTTTACAGTACCTTGGCTGTGTTATATGGCATATGTTTCCCAAACTTTTAGAGATGTCTTTAGACTTCCAATTTTTAATAATTTTATTTGCAGTTATGGTAGCAAGTGCCATTACAGTTAACTGCGGATTAACTCCAAGTGCAGTAGGAAAAACACTTGCATCACATACATATAGATTATCAAACCCAAATACTTTACAATTAGAATCAACTACACATTCATTTTCGTTTTCTCCCATTCTATTACCACCTTGAGGATGTGCAGAACCAAGCATGAGGCCATCAGGATTATTACGTACTGCATCTTTTAGTTTTGGAATATCAGCTTTAGTTCCTATCTCATAGGCATCTATATGAGACGTAATTATTGCTTTTGCGCCTATGTTAAACCACATTCTAGATAGAATACTCATACCTCTAGCCATATCTTCAATAGTTTGCTCAGATAAATTGTAAATAACTTTTGGATTTCCATTATATGAAATCAAAACTTTTCCTACTGAATCATCTCTGGACATTATACCAGCCATGGTATAACGATTATAATTTTGCATCATTTTTTTATGATCCAAACCCATACTAGGTATCGCTAGAGCCATTTGAAAAATAGGCAGAAAAATACTCTCAATTAAAAATCCTCCTTTTTGTACACCATTAGTTACACCAAATTCATGGCAGGTATAAGACATAGGTATACCTCTATTTCCATGAATTTCTTCATCAAAAAGTCCCATAACAAAAGGTGCTGGATGTAATGCTAATCCCATGCCAACATTATTACCACCTATATTTGATTTTTGCAATAAATTAGATGATGCAATAGCTCCAGTTGATACAATGATAACCTTTGCATTAATACGTATTCTATAAGTTTCCAAACCATTTGAATCTACAAATGTCGCATTTACTCCATCGGCTATTCCATTTTCGGAAGTGATTAGATCAGCACGACAATTACAATATACTTTATAATTTATTTTTTCATTGACTAGTGCATCATGAATATAGGTTACTAACATGCTTTGTTTAGTATCATAATGACAACCAAGGTGACAAAAACCACATTTCACACAGGATTTAAGAGATTTATCAGATATAGAAGGTCCACAATTTCTCCGATTTTTATAATGATGCTGAATTAAGTTACCTTGATATAGAAATTTCCCACAAGCCTCTCTAAGTTTTTTAGCATTAGTATTTAGTTCATCTTCAGTAACCTCTTTAACGTTTATTCGCTCTGAAACCTCATCATTTGCTTTATCCCATTCATCCGTTGTAATTACAACTCCCATTCTCTGCCATTGTTCAATAACTATTTGAGGAATTCTAAAACAAACTGCATCATTTATAACTGTAGAGCCACCCAAACATGACCCCTGTGCTATAGCAATTCTTAGATTAGATGTAAAATTTGCACCAGCATTCTTCCATAAAAGGGGGATCATATCTGCCTCTCTTTGATTCATAGATTCACCATCGTAATATCCACCTTTTTCCAAGATAACTACAGATTTCCCAGATTCTGCAAGTTTGGTTCCCAAGATTGCGCCAGCTGCACCAGAACCAATAATACATACATCTACATCGCATACAATATCAGAATTAATTAATTTATAATTTTCTGTACGGTGTTCAAATTTTTCAATTCCGTAAATACAATTAGTCATTATGTTGGCTCCCAGGTTAATCTGTGATTATGATCAGGTGATTTCAGGGGATACCGTGGGACCTGTGGACCATCATATCCAATTCTTTTCCAAGTATTCTCATTAGTATAATTTAACCATGCATTAATTGAACTAGTTAATAGCTGAAAATTCCGTGCAGCATTACTATTATTTAATGTAGTAACATCACCAAGAGATGAAAATGCTGATAGAATTCTTTGGCTATTATTTGAATAGATGTCCGTTGAAGTACTTAATAATCTTATTTTATTTTCTATTAAATCAAGTGGAATAGTAATTGGTATTTCAATGACTTCTATTGTCTTATTTTTACCATTAGCATCAATCTTAATAACTTCAGTTTTGTAAATTATTTGTCCTGTTTCACTACTTCGTAATATTAAATAGATTTCTGGACTCTTCTCTAACCAATTATCGTTAAAGGTTGAATTATCAAAAGTAATTTTAAATGAACCATCAGAATTTGTCCAAGCAGATCCCAAGAGATCATCATTATAGTCCTCAAAAAATTGTTGGTCACTGTCCATAGCTTGAATTTTTAATTTAGTGAAAAAATCTGTTTTAATACCAGTTATCTCTCCTTTAATAGAGTAAATTGTCACACACATACCAACTGAGATCAAATATATAATTATTTTTGTCTATTTTACAAAATCTAATAAAATATTATTTTAATGACTAATTTATTTCAAATTAAAAATTGTTTTTCTATGAAAAATTTTTTATATTACTGAAAATCTCTTCATGATAATGATTAATTGTAGTTTAAAATTTGTAAATGCTTCATATGATAATAATATTGTTAAAGTTAAGTACATTCCTTTTTCAATCTCTACTATTAAATTATTGATCCAAAATGAGGAATATTTGGATGTTGATATTCTCATAAAACCTTTGAGATTTCAAAATGATGATGATTTTTGTGGGGGATTTGATGATGAGAGAAGAGGACTTCGAATTATTTGGGGGGGAGGTCAGGAAAATGGTTTACAAACGATAGTCAAAGGAAATGATAAAAAACATTTATTTCTTTTTGTATTTCCTACAGATAACTTCAAACTATTGGATTATAATTTAACACTACAAGTTAATAAAACCATAGTAGGATCTAACCAACCAAACATGAGGGAAGAAATTATTATTAAATTGTCTCCAATTCAAGATGTACAATTATTAGAAAATATTGCTCATCAAAAAATAAGAAATAATTCTGAAATTGCTAAAATAACTTTTAATGGTAACTTAGTCTGTTCATATTATCCAAGATGGTACCCTGAGTTATTTAATTTAATTGCTAATACTAATAATTATTACCAATTCGATCCTACGATTTCAAATATCTCCCTCAAACTTTTAAAAAAGTCTCAAGGATCTGATAAAGATAGAATAGTGTTAAATTTTAAGGAAAAAGAAACAGCAATAATAGAAGGCGATATGGATGGTGCAAATTATCATATTGATTTGTTCAAATTTAATAATTCCTTTATAATAAGAATATGGTTTTTATGGATTAGTAAAAAACAATTTCATGATAAGAATAATCTTGTACCATTACAACTTGAGGTACAAACCAGAGGAATATTTGATAATCCTGAATTACCAGATTTTGAAAGATTTGACATTGTAATTTCTTCATTAAATGGCAATATTTTGGCAGTCTGTACTGATTTTCACTGGCAAGAATACTGGTATAAATTAAGAGGTGATTATACAAATATGATAGGAGTAGTTGCAAAATTATTTCATCCAGTAGATGAGTCGTTATCACGTTTGTGTAATCGCCATTTCGTAGATAATAAATATGAAAATATTATTAGTGATTTAAGAAAAATAGTATCGTTATCAGAAAATTTTGACTTGAATCCTAACTTAATATATTTACAAGGAGAAGAGATAGAAGAGTCAATACACAATAGAGAAAAAATGCCTGTTGCACGTGGAAAAAATTTTTTTAGAAGTCATGTACCATATGTACCAAATGGAAATATTTTATCAAATATGATTTCGCATATAGTGGATAAATCTAGTAATTAACAGTCAAAAGGCATTAACAATAATTATTACTGTCAATTCAGATCAAACGAAAATGACAATTGTATTTATTAGTTTATAATATTTTATTGTTATTTTATTATTATTTAATATAGGGGATTGAATGTGATTCCAAGTTAGTTCTAATATTGTTTTAATTCTTAATTCTTTCTAAAATATTTTTGAGGCTATTTATATATTGTAAAAATTGAGTGATAATTATTTAAATATTTTTTAAAATAAAATTTTTCGGCGCCGAAAAATTAATATAATCATTTATTTTTTTTTGGATTAGAATTTAGCAGATATATAATAAGCCTAGTTTATATCTTCTATCTAACTAGATATTGAGTAAATATACCTAATAATTTTATAAATAAATATGAAAATAATATAAGTTTGTAATGGTTTTTTTAATCATACTAGAAAATTTGAAACTATACTTACCCCAAAAAGTTAATTAGTTTCTTTATCAATAGATTAAATGAACTTGTATAACTCATTGCCTGATTTGAATGGGAATTATACGACTTCATTCCTGAATCTTAATGCCGATTTGACAGCTAATATTGCAGTTAAACTTGTTACTAAAATCCACCCAGAATATGTAATAATTAGTCAGAAAAAAAATAATGGAATATTTAGATATATTTATTATACTTATGAATTTATTACTACAATAAATAAATATAAAGAATTAAAATTAGAAGAATTACTTAATTTACACGAATCTATCTCTGATAAATCTGTTGAAATAAATGATTTTCCATTATCCCAAAAAAATTTAGAAGCAATTAACCAATTAAAAAACCTTCAAAATATTTCCAAAATAATAGTATTAAGTAAAGGTAAATTAGTAGGGATCATTTCGTTTGATAGTAAAAGAATACAAAATAACAAGAGTTTTTTAAATAGAGAGTTAAATGTGTCAAAAGGAGTATCACGTAGTATTACAAGAGGGATTCAAAAAAATGATGATTATAGTTTATTAAGAGGAGAACATATATCTTATGCTGCAGCTCCTCCTGAATCTTTAATCAATTCCACAATTATAACAAGATTCCCTAACGCTATTTTTCCTAATCGAATAACTGTGGATGAAATAGTCCCTTTGATTATTAGTTTAAAAATAAATCAATCCTCGTTATCTGAAACAGGTATAGAATTAACAGCACCTCCTAATGAAAAAGAAATCGATGTTCTTGTTAGTATTAGGCCAGGTAATTTTAAAGTTATTGGTGATAACTATTCAATATTAAAGGTACCAGTAGAACCAAAAGATTCGGACTCTGTTACTTTTAAAATTAAAGCAAAAGAAGAAGGTAATCTATTACTATTTATAAATTTTTATCAAAATGGTATTTATGTAGGTAAGATAAAGGTAGACACAATAGTTGAAGGAAAGAATGTACAATCAGATAAACCAAAACAAAATATAGATCATGCTGGGACCAGTTTGCCTAAAGTTAATACTACCATGAACGACAAACTTACTATGATAATTCAGGAAATATCTACTTCAACATTTGAATATCAAGTAATAATTTACACATCTTCGCTGAGTTATAAAGTGATGAAACCTATTATCAAATTTACTTCTGATCCACAAGCTAAATTTAATTCTATTTTCCAAGATCTAGAAAATAAGGATTTCCCTGCTGATTTTATAGAAAATAATATACAAGGAATTGGACGCACTCTTTATGATCAACTTTTTCCAAAAGATCTTCAAGAATATTATTGGAAACATAAAGATAATATAAAAAGCATTGTAATTCTTTCAAGTGAACCATGGATACCATGGGAAATCATTAAGCCTTGGCGTAAATTGGAAAATGGTACTATAGAAGAAGATAAGTATCTTTGTGAAACATTTGATTTAACTAGATGGATTGAAGGCAAAGAGTTTGTGCAAAAAGAAAATGTAAAATCTGGATTAATTGTTATACCAAATGATACTAATTTAAAAAATGCAATATTAGAATCAGATTGGCTAATAAAATTTGGTGACGATTTGAAACTAGATTTAACATTTTCTAACACATTTCAAGCGATAATGTCGGCTTTGCAAAGTAATGGATTTGATTTGATCCATTTTTCTACCCATGGTAAGTCAGATTCTTCTAATATTATGTTCTCTTCAATTGTACTTCAAAATGGATTATTTCTTAGACCAGAGAATATCAGTGGAATTGCCACTAATTTTGGTAAGTCTAATCCTTTGGTATTTCTTAACGCATGTCAGAGTGGAAGCCAAGGATTTTTCTTAACTGGTATCGAAGGATGGGCACAGAGGTTTATAGATAATGGAGCTTCTATTTTCATTGGGACCCGTTGGTCCATTGATGATAAGATAGCTTTAGATTTCTCAAAAGAATTTTATACAAATATATCACGTGGAAAAACAACCGGTGAATCAATAAGACTTGCTAGACTTAAATGTAAAAAACCAGGTGATTCATCTTGGCTTGCTTATCAAGTTTATGCCGAACCTAATTCTTACTTAATCAGTAATAATCATTAAGATAATACGAAGAATGATATATTTGATAGAAAAGATATATATCATATTTACAAAACTTATAATGATTATGATCATAATTATAATCATAACCCATTCTAATACATATCATTCAATGCTAATGATAAAATTATTTGTAAATGTAACCATGATGAGATTTATTTAATATATTTATCAAAAGATTGTGTTATTTAATGTATTATCTATTTAATTAACTATGATAATAATATATCTTTCATTAATTTAATTTGGTTTAATAAAAATTTTCGTTATTGTAAATCTTGGCTCTGTTAATTTAAGATATATTCACCTCCATTAATTAGTTCAAAACCATTATTTCTTGATGTGATAGTATCATTATTACAGGGATACAAAGAATTGTATCCAATTATGTAAATGTAATAAGTTCCATTCAATCTGCATACATGGATAGTAGTCATCAAAACTCTCGATTCTATCCTTGAAATACTGCATTACCCTTTCGATAATGCTCTTCTCTAATGGTGAATGTAGATAGTGTTTCAATCTCAAGACATTGCAGGCTTCATCATGCCATGTACCTCCATCTGTATACACAGTATGTTTTCCATAATTCTCAACAAGAGATCGAATGAATTTTTCAGCAACAAGCATGTTTCTTTCCTCTGAGATATAGATTCCAAGCACAGAAGAGTGTACTGGTTCAATACAAAACCATAGCCAGAAAGGCTGTTTTCCGATTTTAATAACAGTTTCATCTATTATAAAGGCAGATACTCTTTTTCTTTTGTAAATCGGATACTCTGCAAATCTCTGAATCTAGTTCCAGACACACACGTAACTTCTTTTTTCATCTTTGAAAATTGTTAGTGCTTTAGAAGTACTACGTAGACTGAGACCAAGAAAGTACAAATACAAAGAATACATAATTACAAAAGTGGATGTTCTGTTTCTTTCAAATCTAATTTGCATACTATGTTAGAAATAGGATATCCACAGCTATAGATTTATCGTTAACTTAACAGGGCCATTTTCGATATTGTCTTTATATTTTGGAATTGATAAAGCAATTAGTATATTGTTGATATTTGTGCCTTGGCTTGTATTTGTATACAGTATTTGTCTCCTGTCTTTAGACATTTTTGTATCTATATATTGTTGAAGAGATCCTAACGTAATCATTCCACTATTCTCATCAGTTGCACCTCCTTCCAATCCTTGGAGTAAATAATAGGTAAAAGCACCATGTATGTGTGGTTGACTATTTACTTGGTGGATACAGTCTTTTACTTCCCATGAGACCTTGTCTGTTGCACTTGAGACGATAGTAAATTTACCCTCACCTTCACCGTAATTTTCTTTGTCAGTGTTATATCCAATACTAGATTCAAGAAAAGGTCGTATATCTTTAATATTAGTACTTCCATCCTTGGTATGTTTTGTGACCTCTCTAGAGAAACAACAGTCAAGAATAAGTATAGTATTTTGTTTATTTTTTGATGAATATATTTGTCTTCTGAGTTCATCTATTCTTATTCCACCAATATAAGGATCGTTTTTATGTACTTCATATGTGGATAAATACAATTCATCTTTTTTATCTAGAAATCCATGACCAGAAAAATAAAATAAGGCAATATCAAATTCTTCATCCTTTCTAAAAACTTCAGAAATTCTATCAAGGATATTTCTCTGTCTTGCTTGTTTATTGATTAACAAGTTTTTTTCTTCATTTACAAATCCTCCTGCTTCTGATGTTAGCAGTTCAAATAGTTCTTTGGCATCGTATTCCGCCCCTTCTAACTGCGGAATGTCTTTATCATCGTATTCATCTATACCAACCACTATGGCTATTTTTTTACCGATTTTGATGTCTGCACTTTTCTCTTCCAAATCATTCATCTCACTCAAAATGAATCGTTAACCAAGAATTCAAAGTCAATGGATATATGAAATTTTTAATATATATTGTTATACCAACATTACAAGATCTATAACATAACAAGGCATGTCGTGGCGATAATACTCTGAACTTTGATATGATATTTTTTATGACTCCCATAAAGTCGATATAATAGAATGGTTGGGCAAAAAACAACAGAAAATTATTGATATACTCTAATAATGAGATGATGTTTAGCATCTATATGTACCATCAATTGTACATTTTAAAGATTTTCTATTTATAGATTTTGCTGAAATACAAGAATAAGAATTTTTACATACCGTTTAGGTCTGTAAACACTCAATGACTTTTACATTCATACTATATTATAGTAACTAAAACTCAATGAAATATTATAAATTAATTATTTTATCTTGTCAGTATCAAAAAGTAATGGCAGAGAATGGAATGTAAGTATTATTCTAAAATTGTATAAATACATTCGGCTTTATTAAATAATAGGCTTATTATTCTTTTTTTCATATCCAAGTAAAGAAGGAAATAATCATAATAATGATGATGAAGAACATTCTCATAGTATCTTTGGGAGTGCTTCGCACTATGAAGTATACGAAGTATATGAAGTTATAGATATAGATAATTGCTTTGGAGAAAAGCTAAAAAGAATTAAAAAGAATGTATTTTGTGGTGGTCATTATTTTTTTACATAATGTAGACTTGTTTATTTCTGGAGGTCAGTATCAAACAATTCATAATCATATTTATTAGTTGATCCTCCAAATACATGTATACATACTTATTAGACTTATGACAACAAATGGCAGTTGAGAACATGTTCCTTTTTAGCAAGATGGTATACATCATTGTTTCTCATTTTGATGGAAATATTCTAATTATTTCTGATAGTTATAGAATATACGGAGTTAAAACTTGGTGTATTTAGTTTTGTAAATAAATTATTAGAAATTTACAATAAAGAAACGGGATTAAAAAATACAAAAGATTCCATTTAGATAAGGATTATATCCATTTTGTATTTGTTACCAGATGATAATTCTCAATTTTAAAAATGAGTTGATTAATCCATTGATTTTTTGAAAATAAATATACAACTTTTGAGGCGCCGAAAATATTCAAAATAACATCAACATGGATAATTAATAAAAAAATCGGAAGAAAAATCAAATTTTAGTAAGTTACAATTGTAGAATACTTATAGAAATTTAACTAAGCCGTAGCCATAGATATATACAATATATTTAATAATATTCATAACTTGTCGTTTTTATGGTTAAATCTGAAAATCAAAATTCTGGTAATAATTCACTTCGCGCTATTTTGATAGGAATTGATTTTTATTTTCCAAATTCTCTTCCTGATGGAGGCTCCTATCCAAGTCTTGGTGGCTGTGTTAACGACATTAACCGAGTAGAAAATTTTCTAACTGGAAGACTTGGTATGAAAAGCGAAAATATTATGAAGCTTACAGCATCCAATCCTGAAGGATACGAAAAAAAACCTCTTGAATCTTCAGAAAAATGGCCTACCCATAAAAACATGGTGAAAGCATTTAACCATGTCACGGAATCAGCAAATTCTGGTGATCAGGTATGCATTTATTATTCTGGCCATGGTGGCAGAGCAAAGACTAGTTATCCAGAGATAAAGGGAGACGAGGGCATCGATGAAGGTCTAGTTCCTACTGATATTGGAAATCTTGAAAGTAATTATCTTAGAGATATAGAGATTGCCCATTTGCTGAAAAAAATGGTTGACAAAGGACTTGTTGTTACTATGTTTCTAGACAGTTGTCACTCTGGTGGTTCAACAAGAGGGTCTACCAAGGCAGCTGTTCGTGGTCTTTCAACAATTGATACTACCGACAGACCCAAAGAGAGCTTAGTTGCATCCAATGAGGAATTAATATCTACGTGGTCTGAACTTTCCAAAACCGATAGACCTGCTACACGGAACATCACCAAAACTAGTGGATGGCTTCCAGAAGCTAGAGGATATACATTGTTGGCTGCTTGTAGGGAACATGAGTCCACAGAATCAATTTTCCAGAAGTGCGAAGTGGAGTTTTGACTTATTATCTTCTAGATGCTCTATATAGCCAGAGACGTAATGGAATCAACTATAAAATGCTATACGATATAGTAATAGCAAAAGTTCACAATAGGTATTCAAGTCAAACTCCAGTACTGGAAGGTGAAACAGATAGGATGGTATTTGGAAGCGATTACTTGAAGACTGAATCAGGAGCCAACGTGATAGAAGTTATTGGTTCAGAACAAGTCAAGCTGAATGCAGGTATTGCGCAAGGAGTTGGTAAAGATGCACAATTTGTAATTTATCCTTCTAACAGTATTGATCTAAAGGCTAGTGAAAGGGTAGCAATAGTAAAGGTATCTAGTGTTGGTGCATCTAATTGTACGGCTGAAATAACAGAGAGATTTGTTGACAATAGATCTATAAAGGAAGGTGATAAGGCTTTGCTTACTAATATAGGATCAATTGAAAAAAAACGTAAAGTCGTTTTGGTACATCAAGAAAAGGATAGTTTACCACCAATGGAACAAAAAAAACACTTTGATAATGTAAAACTCGCCATTTCTTCAGCTAGCAAAGGCTTTGTAGAACTTGTTGAAATGAATGGAGAAGAGAATATCCCCACAATAGACTATCAAGTTGCAATCAATTCAAAAGGAGAATATGAGATCTGGGACCAGACAGGTATTTCTATACCTAACTTGAATCCACCAATAATAGTGACAGAGAACAATTCTGCTGAACGAATAGTATCAAGGCTGGTTCATTTGGCAAGATACAATCATGTTCAACAATTGAACAATTATGATGATCCTCTAAGTTCAACAGATAGAAAAATTGATTGTCAAGCTATTTCAATACCAAGATAATTTTGAAAGCAAAAAAGATTCTGAGCTGAAACCAATTGAATCATTAGGAAATGTCACTACATTGAAGGTTTCGAAGAGGTGGTAGCGCGTATATATAATAATTCCCAACAACCACTTAATATAACTGCTTTAGACCTCCAACCTGATTGGGGCATATCTCAAATTATGCCTGATGAAAATAAGGGTGAGTTTGAGACATTAGAGGCTGGCAAGCATATAGATTTCCTTTTCAGACAGGACTTTCCAGAAGGATATAAGGAGGGTAAAGATACTATAAAGATCTTTGCAACAGTAAAGCCTACACAATTTCGATGGTTGATTTTGCCATCTTTGGATCAACCAATTACAAGATCAGCTGTGATGCGAGGAAAAGGACCTAAAAATTCCTTAGAAGAACTTTTTGCGAATATTAAGCGAAGATACTTCATCAACAAAAGGACTGAATAAAATAGACAAAACAAAATCAGCTAATGTTGAATGGATGACTACACAATTAGAGATACTAATAAACAATAGAAATTCGTAATTCAAAGAAACATTGCCTGAAGCTATTTTATATCAAAGAATGGCAATTGCCAAGAAAAAGGATTTCAGTGCTGCAATTAACCTTTTTGAATCTTTTGTTATAACATTTCCAGAACGGAATGAAACCACTGGGGTAAAAAAGTATTTAACATGGCTAAACAATGAAGGTATTGGGAAAAAATACCTCTTTTAATCGGTATCAACAATTACATGTTCGAGAAATTAATATTTTCACTTAATGGGGACATTAATGACATCAATGAGATTAAAAAGTGCTGATAAAGGAACATAATTTTGAAGAAGACAGTTTGACTGATCAATGTGCAACCCGAGAAAAAATATTGAATGCTTTTGCAAAATTAATTAAAGATACTCTTCCAGGCGATACAGTGAGAGTTTATTTCAGCGGACAGAGCATTCCAGAAAGTCGTCGTGAAGCCTTTGGGATTAAATCCAGTAAAGAATTATATATTATAGTTTATGACACAAAAGAAAATTCAGGTCAACTCATCAACAGCATTTCTCCACGAGAACTTCATGAGCTGATGAATAAGATTCCTGCTGAAAATAAAACGTTGATTCTTAATACTCATCCTAATGCTTGATAATATTTGTAAAAAAAATTTTTTACAAAATAATAAATCTAATAAAAAATATGTAAATTCATTAGTAACAGAAACAATATTTATAATTTTATAACATAGGTCAAATATTCTTATATGATACTTAAAATTTAATAAGTAATAATATCCAATTAATATATATTGTTTTTCATTTATTTATTAATTCAATTAATGTGTTATATATTATACTAAACCACAAAATAAAATTAGAATTTACATTTGATGCACAAATCTATGATTTGAATAAGATATAAAGTTTTTTTTATTTTAATAAATATAGATAAAAACAATAAGCATAGGAGATTACATGGTCATGGATAGGTCCATATTTAATCCTCATGATAAAATTTCTTCTTTTTTATCAATTAAAGTGAATAGAGTAGAGAGTGTTAATTACCCTAAAATTTTGGTATTTTCTTTATTTTTATATTACACCTGAAATATAAAATATATCAATAAGTGTTGCCATCAAGTTCATAATAATTTTAAAATAGTATATAGATTATATATGTATATATTGATTGTATAAATTAATAATCTACTTTTTCCATTCATATTCCTTGGTATCATTATTTTCTGTTACCATCCAAAAATCATAATTTCCAATTCTGTCCCCATAACTGTCTAATTTT
>CAWIYT010000001.1:0-6287 GCA_963840085.1 uncultured Nitrososphaerales archaeon | reverse complement strand
TAAATGTCTTGAGCAATTGAAACAAATGGTTTTAATTCAATTTGTGATTTGCTATGACTTCTGTAACCAATCCTTGGAGATATTAAATTTACAAGAATGACATTACTAGTTTTTTTATGTTTCTTACGATCATGAGAATATCCACAATCTTCAAGAATATCAATAATAGAATCACCTGATTTCGTAATCATTGTTTTTATTTTTCCAATTAAATATTTTTTCATGGGACTGATCAGAGAATGGATTATATCGTAGAGAAGGTGAGAAATTAATTGCTGAAACTAAATGTAATTCTTTATTGAGATGTGGTACATTAGCAATAATAATTTCTAATATAAATGGGAATTCTATTATATTATTATTACTATTACTATTATCATCATCATTTTTACCATCTTCAGCAGCAATTGATGGATAATAATAACCTATTATTTTTTTATATTTAACAGAACCATCTATATCAAATAATTGTTTAAACCGTACTTCTAATGCTTTTTCTCTTAATTTTGGATCAAATGGAAGTTGTAATTGAGGTTTGTTGTCGGATTGTTTTCTTATTGGATTGATTTGTTTTAGTCTTTTGTAAACTCCTTCTATATTTTTATTATTATTATTATCATCATCATAGGTGATAGCGTTAGTAGTTGTAGTAATAGTAGAATTTAATATATCTAATACTTCCTCTTTTTTGATATTGGTACCTTCTCTAAAATGTCTCTGTAAATAAGAAGAAATATAAGAATTAGATTTGTTTTCCAAACTATATATTAATCTTTCAAGTTCAGGTAATGAATAATAGTAAATGCTTTGATTATTACTCCAATTTTTTATATTTTGTGTGGCTTTGTATTGACGAAATTGCTTCTCATTCGGGAATTGAATATTAAATTCAATATGTGTATTGATTAAAGCATATTTTGTTAGAAGATCATTAATTTTATTATAATTAGTTAATTTTTTGGGAATATAAACAGTAATTTCAATAAATTTATTGTTGTTGTTATTATAGTCATTATTATCATTTTCTGCTGTTGCTTTGGTGGTTTCAATTACATTTATTTCTGCTGATTTCAAATTCCTTCTAACTTCAGAAATATTATTGATTCTAACTTCAAATATTCTATCGTTAGAAATATTGATTCTTAAAGGATAATTCCAACTATCATTATTGTTGTTGTTATCAATAGCAAAAGCATAAGGAATACATAATATCTCTTTTAAACCATCGCCTAATGCCCCACGTTTTATAATATGTTGATGTCTTTTACTACTGTAATATCTGTCAAGTTTAAAGATATTCTCAACTTGTTCTTTAGAAGAAAATACATTATTCTTAATAATACCAACAGCACTAGAATTTCTGACTTTAATTTTAGTTACTTTTCCTTCAACTTCTTCTGTAATGATTACGTTAACATAAGGATTTTGTTTTGAATTATGATTTATTTTCTCAAAAGTTTTAGCATTTTCTTCACTAAAATCTGATGCATTATCCATCAATTCCTTGACTATGAAATTGCCAAAAAGTTGGTCATTATCTATTCCTGTTCTAGTTCTGACTCCTTCAATTGAAGTATAATCAGTTGTTTGACTTTCATTTGAAAAATCGTCATTATTATCATCTTCTATTGTTGTTTTTTTATTTGTTACCATATTAATTCACTAAAATATAATAAAGGGAGAGGATTAAAATAGTTTTTGTAGCCTAGACTATTAAACATATGAAATTCCTCCTCCTTCCCCCTCCCGATTATTGCAAAATCATATACCTCTTTGAGATAAATACAATAATTAGTCAATAAATAATTGAAAAATGAATAATAAAAAATATGTATTCATTAGGTAATTAGTATGTTGAATAATGTTACTTCATTATGGTTCTATTACTACAATTAATTATAATATAATTTTCAACAATAAATACAGGAATCTTTACATGTAGAAAAATAATTTTGATTATCTATTGAACAAAGTTCTTTTCATATATTACGGAATAAGCAGATTGTTTTGCTATAGTTAAGTTTTCTGGACTAGATATTATATCATAAACTTTATTATTATTAAAAGATGTCTTGATATTGAGCATCAAGAGTCTAAAGATAATAATAACAAAAGACAATTAATGATGGAGCAGAAGAAATAGAAGATATTATTGAAGATGATGAGATTCCATCTTCAGTCACGAAACAAATAGATGATTTTTTTATTGATCAATACATGAGTAATATCGTAAAGGATGAACTATGTAATTATGGATTCTATGCCAAAAAAGAAGGATTAGCAATGGACCTAAATGAATACGACTGTACTAAACTTGGTACAAAAACTTGTGTATATGAAGGTTCACCTCTCATGTTCTGTGATGAGCACTATCCATTAGTAGCAGCAAAAAATCAACATCCAACAACAGCAGAAATTTAAGACAATCAATCAAACATTATCAAAAACAATAAAAAATATTTTTTATTTTATAGATTTTTTTTAAATTTATAAATCTATTACTCTAGCGATATCTTAGATAGATAGATTATTATGGTTTCAAAGAGAATTTACTTAAATCAATAATAATAATAATGGTTTGTAAAGGAATTTGTATACGCTACTACAAGGCAGATAGACCCAAATCTGGAATGCGATATATATCAGGACAAAAACATTGTCGGCACTGCGAGATTTATATTATTTGGAAAGGTCTTTGGTGCCCCTGTTGTAGTTATAGATTAAGAAGTGGACCAAGAAGTAGCAAATATAAACTTGCATTAAGAAGAGAGAAGAGAGTAATAAAAAAAGTATCAACTTCAAAACATAAAATGAGAAATAGAGCGAATAATTAATAAAACTGAGTTGTAAAAAGTGATATGTACCTCGCTTGAAAAAATCCATTGTATAATGGATAGGCATATAATAAAAACCAACCAAAGTCAAATTCATTCATAGCCTGGACCTAATCTATCTATAAACCCAAATCATGTGATTAGTTAGTTCAGACTATGACAATTAAATTATCTTAAATTATTAAATAATATAATTAGCAAAATCAATATACCTGAAAGACAAATATTTCATTTAGCCATAACCCTCTTTTATTACATTGCTTGATTGGCTCATAAAGGGTTATGGCTTCTATATACTCTATAGCAGCAGTAGATCATTAATTATCTTTTGTAAATTTTTATATATTTTATTATCAATAATATATGTACCAATCCAACAGGAAAAAAGATATGTGTGTTTGTTTGCCATAGCCTCCTATCTGTCTTTGTTCCTAATATAGAGGGCTATGGCTATTATTAATAATAATAAGGTAATTTATCCTAAACTACTAAATAATTTGTTGATTATATTAATTAGAACCAAGTACCAGAATCAAAAACCTACTGCTATAGCCTCACCTACTATTACATTTGTATTCATTATTAGACTGGCTTTCTTTTACTATTATTAGTTATGCTTTAATTAATATATTTTAATAACATCATAAATTAACTACGAGAATTTTTCTTTTTCTTTCTTAAAGGAATGATTTTTTCCATTACTATGTTATTAATATTTTTTTCCTCAAAATCTATATTTAATAGTAAATAATAATTTTCATTGATTGGAATTATAGACCTACTTAATTTTTCATATCTCCTAAACAAATAAGTTAATTTCCCAATTTTTGATTCGAGTTTTAATCGTGTTTTATATCTAGTTATTGAATCTTTTGCAAATTCATGGTTTTCTTCTATAGTAAGGAGGGGTTTTAGTCCTTCTCTATATCGTTCATTTATAGTAATACCATTTTGATCTGTAATACCAACCCATCTTATAGATTTGTGTGACTTCAGTATATTTTTAGTAAAAGTGTAGAGAAACTTTTTATGCTCTTCATCATTATTTGCAGACATATTTTTTATATCAAGTAATTAATAGTTGTTTTTATTGTTATTTGTTTTTTCGATTTTATCTAATCTTTCAGATATAATACTTAGTTTATCTGACAAGTTGGCAATAACATCCTCTTTTACCTTGTCATTCTCTCTCAATGACTTATTGATTATCTGTAACTCTTCAATTTTAGTTTGTAAATCCGCCCCTTGTCTTTCCAACTGAGAAACATTTAGAAATATTAAATACATTACAATCTTTTGATAAATTAGGGAATAAATTATCAACAATTTAGAATAAATAATAATCAACATTTATCTAAACTGATAAATTAAGTATTGCTTTTTTTAATTTATTATTATAACTTATAAAGTGGATAAACATGTAAATAATTACTAATATGACAAACATAAGAGAAGAAAATAAAAAACATAATAGTACTGTAAAAGATGAAACAGAGAAACATCTAGACCAACAAAAACAACAGATAGACAATATAACATCCGATGTTTCAGATTCAACAAATAAATTCAATGAGAATATCAGTCAATATCAAAAGACAAGCAATGAAATTATTGAGAAAAGTATCGATACAACAAGCAAATATCAACAAAACGCTATTAATGCATTCCAATCAATCACAAACAATTTTGTAGAATTGCAAAAGAATCTTCTTGAAACTTATCAATCAGTAATATCAAGATTTTTAGATGTCACATCTAAATCTTATGGAAATAATTCTACATCTCCACAAAGATATGCAGATATTTACAACAAGACCAACCAAACTATTACAGATAATACAATTAATGGTACAAACAGAATAAATGATGTTGTATTGGGATCTACAGAAACATTTAACAAATCAATAGAAATTGCACAAAAGTATTATAATGATTCTGTTCAGAACTACTTTAACTTTCTCAAGAAAATAGAAAGATCTTCTTCTAACCAATAGATACTTTTTTTTATTTTGCTTTAGTATTTCTAAAATTCAACCTTATTAGATGGATTAACTACTTGTTATATTATAAGGATTAAATGACTACTGATGATCAACTAGAAAATAAGAATCAATATTCTTCTTCTATTACTACTACCAAAAAAAATTCTTTTGATATTTCAGATTCTTCTCTTGTTGAAAAGTTAAAAATGGAAAATATTGGTCCAGGATTTCAAAGCAATAATATTAACACTATCATCAATATTTTATTCAAAAACCGCGATATAGATCTTGTTACATATTTAGATTTTAAATTAAAATTAAGTATTTTAGAAGAATTAATAACAATAGAAGGTAAATTGGATAATATATCAGTTAATGGTTAAATATTAAATCAAAATATTTTTTATTATTAAATTAATATTAAGGGCATTATGCTATGGCTTTTATCATTAGTTAATTAGTTTATCAATTGCTTAATTGATTTGTCAGATTAAGAACTATTGTTCATATATTTATTTATTTTAGTAAAATAGAAATCTATATAGAAATATTATACAGTTATTATAAATCTTGTAATACATCTATACAACACAATGAATAATAATAATTTAACAATAATCGATAATCATAAACCATTTAAAATATATACTTACCATAATCTTCATCATCTAAAAAATATAGCAAAATGGAAAGATAAGAGATTAGAATATGTAGAGATTCCAAAAGGATTGATTGAAGTTTTACAGACCAATGGTTTTACAATTGAAAAAATATTAGATAGCGAACCTTCAGAGATTGCAGAAAAACTAGGAATAGATTCCTATGTAGGAGAAATAATATTTAAAGAAACAAAGAAAGCAATTAGCAAAATAAATCCTAGTTTGCTAATAAATTAGACAATTTGTTTCTTAGTAGAAATATACATTACATTGATTAAAAATTGGGATGAAGAAGAATCAGCCAAAGAATCAAAAACTTATCAAACTAAAGAAGGTAGTTTGAAAGCACTAGATCACATAATAAAAAAATATATGAGAACAAGGGAAGACAAAAAAATTAATCCATCAAAACAAACATTCGATGAAGTTTTAGATTTATTCACAAACACCTTGTTATTTGACAAGGATTTTCATCAATTTGCATTAGATAACTATAGAGTATTAATTGAGTATGATAAGAAAAAGAATATTTTAGATGTTGTGAAATTAAAGGATTAGTTAATTAATCAATCACTATAACAATATTGTCGATTTAAAACTCCTGAAGAATAGTTTCAAAAATCATAAATATGAATTTAATATGGAGACTATATTGCCAATATAATTGACTTCTTGATAATAGCATTAGTTGTTTTTATTGCTTACAAAGCAATTATCTAAATATAAAATTGTAGAAGATAAAACAAAATCTGAAGAGTAAATGAATTCAAGTATTTCTAATCTTCATTTTTCTTTTTCTATTATTATTATGA